>CANNJI010000004.1 GCA_947504875.1 Legionellaceae bacterium | reverse complement strand
ATGCCCGGGATCTACTCATCAACCAGCAAAGTGCCACTTTGAAAAATGGATCCCGGACATTAAGGATTGCTAAGGTTCGCAAGCTCACCAAGCAGCCCTAAATTCCGGGACGACATTTCATTGGGGGTATGACGCTGCGTAACGTGAATTAATTAAACTTTTCTGGCATGGTTCAACTATTTGAATATTGAGCCATGCCTTAATTGACTATGTTATAAATCAAACCGATCCAAATTCATTACTTTATGCCAGGCAGCGATAAAGTCATGTATAAACTGTTCTTGTCCATCAGCGCTGGCATAGACCTCGCTTATGCCTCTAAGTTCAGCATTTGAACCAAAGAGCAAATCCACCTTTGATGCCGTCCATTTCAATGCACCGGTTTCTCTATCCACGCCTTCATAAACATCTTTATGGCCGCTTGGCTTCCACAGTGTCTTCATGTCGAGAAGATGAGTGAAAAAATCATGACTTAATACTCCGGGGCGTTCTGTGAAAACACCCTGTGGGGATTGCTTATAGTTCGCGTTTAACACCCGTAACCCGCCAATTAAAACAGTCATTTCAGGCGCTGTTAAGGTTAACAAGTTCGCTTTATCAATCAACAACTCAAGCTCCAAACCCAGATAATCTTTACTCAGAAAATTACGAAAGCCATCCACTTTTGGCTCTAATACTGCCATCGCTTGCTCATCTGTTTGTGTGGCAGAGGCATCCATACGGCCCATGGATATGGGCACTTCAATATTAAACCCTCCATCACGCGCTGCTTTTTCAATCGCAGCGCCGCCGGCTAAAACAATTAAATCAGCGAGGGACACCCCGCTCTCACGTTGAATGGTTTCCAAAACAGTTAACACCTTGTTTAACTCAGCCGGCTCATTGACCTCCCAATCTTTTTGAGGCGCGAGCCGAATGCGAGCGCCATTTGCCCCGCCACGCATATCACTGCCCCTAAATGTTACTGCCGAAGCCCATGCGGTTTTTACTAATGAGGCGACAGATAAGCCTGAGTCAAGAATTTTGGATTTGAGTGCAGTGATCTCTTTGGGACTCAGTTCTGCTGATTTGCTTTCAGAAATGGGATCTTGCCAAAGAAAGATCTCCTGGGGAACCAACGCACCTAAATAGCGCGAACGGGGCCCTAAATCTCGATGCGTGAGCTTAAACCAAGCTTTGGCAAAGGTTTTTTGAAATGCATCTGGATTTTCAAAAAAATGTTTGGAAATGCTTAAATAACTTGGATCACGAATTAATGCGATGTCTGTGGTAAACATGATGGGTGCATGGTGTTTGGTCGCATCATGCGCGTCTGGTACGGTATGTGCTGCAGAGGCCTCTTTAGGTTTCCACTGGTGCGCACCGGCAGGACTTTGGGTGAGTTCCCACGCGTATCCGAATAAATGCTCAAAATAATTATTATCCCATTGGATAGGATTCGTAGTCCACGCGCCTTCGAGGCCACTGGTTATGGCGTCATCTCCTACACCGCTTTTAAAATTATTTTTCCAGCCGAAGCCTTGTGCTTCAATTGGGGCACGTTCAGGTTCAGGTCCTACATGTTTTTCTGGGTTAGCAGCGCCGTGGGCTTTTCCAAAGGTATGTCCGCCGGCAATCAATGCGACAGTTTCTTCGTCATTCATCGCCATGCGTGCAAAGGTTTCTCGAATATCGTGTGCTGCCAAAAGCGGATCAGGATGACCATTAGGTCCTTCTGGGTTTACATAGATTAACCCCATTTGTACCGCAGCCAAGGGATTGTCGAGCTCGCGTTTTGCACTGTAGCGCTCGTCCCCAAGCCATGTACGCTCGGACCCCCAATTGACATCGTCTTCAGCCGTCCAACTATCTGCGCGGCCCCCTGCAAAACCAATCGTTTTAAAGCCCATGGATTCAAGGGCGATATTTCCGGTTAAAATAATCAAATCTGCCCAGGATAGTTTGCGGCCGTATTTTTGTTTAATTGGCCAGAGCAAACGGCGAGCCTTATCCAAATTGACATTATCCGGCCAGCTGTTTAGTGGCGCAAAGCGTTGCGCACCATGCCCAGCACCGCCGCGACCATCAAATGTTCGGTATGTACCCGCGCTGTGCCAGGCCATACGAATAAAAAATGGTCCATAATGACCATAATCCGCTGGCCACCAGTCTTGTGAGTCCGTCATTAATTGAGTTAAATCGGAAATCACAGCGTTTAAATCAAGACTTTTAAATGCTTGGGCATAATTAAAATGCGCTCCCATGGGGTTCGCTAAAGGACAGGGTTGATGCAAAGGACGTAGATTTAATTGTTCAGGCCACCAGTCCGAATTGGTGGGTGTTGATTTTTGACGATTACCGCCTGAAAACGGGCATTTTGATTCTGCTGTCATGCTCATATCCTTATGTTATTGTTTATGTGTTCTCTTTTTTATCCTCGAACGTTCAGGACAGATGACTTGATAGACAGTTAAGCGCGGTTCTGTCTGAGTACAACGAGTTTAGCGCGCTTAATCGGCTGTCAAGTCATCTGTCCTGAACGATAAACCGCCAATAGTTATCGAACTCCGTGTTTTCACATGCTATACTTCTGAGCCAGCCTGGCAGTGAGATTTTTGAACCGATAAGCTTTAATAGGGTGGTTTTTGGTTAGTGGTGTTGTGCTAAACCATTGTTACAATGGGAAGCCTGATCCACTACGTTGACTACCCACCTGAATCCCCGGGTTCAAAATCTTAAACTACTGTCGGGCCCTTTTTATGGCTCGTCTTAGCCAACCACGGGCATATTGATAACGAAAATACTATTGAGTGAAAACGTCCCCATATTGATTGTTTTAAAGATAATTAAATTAAATTTTACGATATCATATCTTTAGTTTAAATCAAGTGTTCTATGGTGCCGGACCACGGTTGTCGGACTGATGCGATTAAATCTCAAACCAAGTATTCAGCTGTTCTATGAGCAGTTCAGTCCCTTGTTTTTTTAAAGAGGAAAACAGTTGAATACTCAGGCCATCGCGTTGAAAAAATGGACTGTTTTTGAGCGTCAGTAGCGCTTGCTGACCTGCGCCGCGACTGAGTTTGTCTGCTTTGGTTAATAAAACATGAACAAAAAGGTTTCGCTCAAGTGCCCAGTTAAGCATCATGACATCGAGTTCTTTTAACGGATGGCGGATATCCATGAGCAAGACCAGCCCTTTGAGGCTTTTTCGGACGTTTAAATAATTGGCTAAATTGATTTGCCAGTCTTCTTTGATATGACGTGAGACTTTGGCATAGCCATACCCTGGTAAGTCGATAAGGCGATGTTGTTCGTCTTTTATGGTAAATACATTGATGAGTTGTGTTCGCCCTGGTGTTTTACTGGTTCGAGCAAGATGACGATTGTTTGTTAAACAATTCAGTGCGCTTGATTTTCCTGCATTTGAGCGGCCGGCAAAGGCTATTTCACAGCCAATATCTTCCGGTAATTGTTCAACACGTGCGGCACTTTTTAGAAAAACAGCTTCAGCATATGGGTTCATATAGAATATTCTTTCGATTTATAGAGCAAGGCAGTGTAACATTAGTGGGCAAAAATAACTGAGTTTATGATGAAAAAATTTTTAAATTGTTTGTTGTTGAGTTTTGTTGGCACACTTTTTGCAAAAGAAAGCCCGAATATCAGCACCTGTGCTGCCTGTCATGGCAGCGCAGGCGTAAGTGTTAATTCGATGTGGCCAACGATTGCAGGTCAGCATGCGCGTTATATAGAAAAACAATTATTGGAATTTAAAGCTGGAAAAACAAGGCCTGCTGAAATCATGCTTCCGTTTGTTGCGTCGCTTACAGCAGAGGAAATTAAAGCATTGGCGGCATATTACTCAAAACAGTCTCGAGTTCAAGCGACTGCTCCTTCCCATAGGGCTAACGAACGCGGTAAGCAGTTATACCATATGGGCGATCGAGCACTGCATATTCCTGCCTGCATTGCTTGTCATGGGCCAACTGGTATTGGTAATGCACATGCTGGTTTTCCTGTGGTTTCAGGGCAGCATGCGGACTACCTTGTTGCGCAATTAAAATTATTTAAAGAGGGTCAACGCACCAATGATTTAAATTCGATTATGCGTGACATCGCTTCACGAATGACCGTAGCTGATATGCAAGCTGTTTCAGATTATATGGAGCAGTTGAAGTAAATCTTAAAATGTAGGCTTTAAGCGCTCTTGTCTTTACACCTAATTTACAGTATAATGTCCATCATCCTTGCTTCAGCCTGTGACCCATGATGCCCACAAGCGAAAGTGATACAAAAGAAGAGCCAGATTTAATCACCACCTTTAATCAGGAAGTTTGCTCTGTTGCGGATGACCTTAATAAGGATAAAAAAATCCATGCTGCATATGGATTTGTTGATGGATTTAATCTTTCATACAGTACCTTAAAATATTTTTTTGATTTAAAACATAGCGAAGAAAATCAAATTGCATCATCTGATGATCTTCACGACTTCATGGGTACACCGCTAGGTGCCTTTATTGCCATTACAACCACGACCGCCCTTATTGCTGCTTCTTATATTGGAAATACCCTCGATAAAAATAAACAAAAAAATGATTATGAGCGGATGATTGAGCTTTATCTGCCCTATCTTAGAGACGCTTTAAAAACAACAAAAAACGCCTTAAAAGGCGTAAGAAGCACCATTTTTGCACTCACAATTTTAATGGAACAAAATTATAAATATCTTATTTTTCCATTAAGTCTTCTGCTTGGCCTACCAAGCCTTTTTAACCGGTTATATATTCGCTCAACGGATAACGCCCTTGTCAGCGAAATTAAACAGGGCTCACGTCTTTTAAAACAAGTCATGGAATGGGGTACTATTTATCATTTAAATACCGAGCCTGATCTTAAAAATGAGAAATTTTGGAATACTTATGTTTTTGTTGATAATGTAACAACACAAGAGCTGGTTTATATTAATTCGCAGGGTCAACGTGATGAAGCCTATGTTATTAAATTAACCGCTGAGAAGGCCTCAAGAATAAGATCGTCACTCAGCTTTCAACGGTCGAAAGATGCTCAAGCCTTAGCTGTTGAGGGCTTTAATGCCGAACAAATAAAACATCGTCTTCAACATAAGGGGCTTAAGTTAGGTCTGTTAGAATTAAAAACATTTGTTCCTTTTACGTCGATTGAAAAACAAATCAACGCGGTAACAACCAATATTAATCTTTATTATGAAAAATCAACGCAGTCTTTTGAGCAAAAACTTAAGCGAAATATATCTAAAGCCTATAATGGATTCATTGACGGCCTCTATTTGTTTATGGGTGCAATGACACTTATTTCTGTGTCTTATCAGGTGTTAATTGCGCTTACAGTTATTTCGTCAATGTTTGTGTTGGCGAATATTACTAATCGTTTATATGAAGAATATGCAATGCAGCAGGAGTTGGTTACTGCTCATAAAAAATTAAAACATGTTGTGTCGTTATTTGAGCTTGAGCAATCGCTTAATACTGCGTGTGAATTTAGTGATGCATCTGATCCGCGCATTAATAATTATTTTAAATTAAAAATGGATGAGAAAAGACAGGCATTTTTGAAGTGTCGTTTGGAGTTAAAAAATCAATATGAGGTTCCCCGTAGTGTTGCATTTTTCATGGGGTTACAACGAGGATTAATGGCCTATAGTGCGCTAACAAGTTTAATGTTTTGTATTGCTTTTTTATATTTTGTGGGCGGTTATGTTATACCCTTGACGCTTGTTCTGGGAACGGTTTTATTGGGAACCTTGCTATTAGGCGGATTCATTGTCGCTTCACTCTCTACTGTATATCAAAAGATTGAACCCAATGAAAATGATGAAGCAGCCAAAGGGATTTCAGGTATGGTTGATAGAATTAAAAATGCACTTGAACAAGAGCTGTCCTTAGTGAATCTATCACTCAAGAAAGAGATTAAGGAAAAATTCTATGATGGCATGATCATCGACCCCGCACCTCAGTTTTTCTTTCAAGAAACATTTGAAACATTACGGTCTATATTTGCTTCTTTTTCAAAGGGTCAAAAAGAGATTGAGTTTTTACTGAATGCTTTTCAGCAGAAGGATCAAGACGGGCACTATCGTGACTCGAAGTTTATGGTGTGGTTAATGGTTCCTGTAGGATTTTTTCTGTCCTTTGCTTTCGGACAGCGAACATTTGCAAAACAGTTCAGTAACAAAGCAGCAATAAATCCAGAGGCTCCGCACAAAAAACGAACTTCATTTGTGGAGCCTATGAGCGTAGAGCAAAATCCGGTGACTACCCCGCCTTCTTCGTCAGCCCTGCCTCTGCCTACTGTTACGACAGTGGTTAAAAAATTCAGGACTGCGTTCTTTGGTGTGTATAATGAGTTGGATGTGAGCAATACTTTGGCGCCGGTTTCGCCGGGTATTGGTTTGACCTGTTCATGATGCTTGCTCACTTACCTGTCCGGCACTATAGAGCGCTGGGTTTAATGTTGGGTCATTATACATCTTCAATTGATAATAGATGCGGAAGGTTCTTTTCATTTCTTTAATGTCTAAAAAAAACTGCTCTAAACAATTGGCGAGTTGCTTTTGTTGAATGAGCAGGGTTTCGTATTTTTTAAGGCATGTCTCTCGGTGTTCGATTCCCACATCATCGCGCTCTGTTTGGAGTTTCATATGATAAATTTTTAGTGCGAGAATAGAGAGCCTATCGATCATCATGCCAGGCGTTTCAGAGTGCACGATGCAAGTTGGGGCTACTGAAGGAGATAATGCTTCGAATAAAAAAGCATCCATGAGCTCCATGCGATTATTGCGTTGTTGATTAAAGCCATCAATCGCACGTTTTGCACGATAGACAAATTCGTAACCCAAATCGTCTCTGCGTGCGTTGTCTTCTGCGTGCCATAACTGATAGTTAAATGCATGATTTTCTTCTACTAACTTTAAAAAACCAACGTGTGTTAGTTGAATGTCGTTTGATTTCCAATTCACAATTAAATTGTGGTGCAATGTTAGAATTAGCGGTACATTGATTTGATTGTTCATTCAGCTTAACCTACAAAACGATGAGCTGTTTAGCTTAACATATCTTGACCATTGATCGAACAGTATATGAGGGGTTTACTTGTGAAAGTTATTATTTTTTTGTATTTTATGATGAACTTGTTACCCGCTAATGCCCGAGATATTTTTCCTTATGGATGTAAACCCGTTGTATTGAGTGGTGATTCAGTCGAAATACCTGTCGGTGCTTCACGACTTATGATGTTACATAACCTCTCTCATGCGGATATTTGGGTGACTGGTCAAAGTAAAAATAAAACACAGGTGATGAGTACTAAAATATCTGCTGGTTTGTGGTCTGCACTTGCTGTAGATAAAGTGTCTTTAGGGCTTAATTGTATTGAATCTCGACCGGGCCATGAGCAACACATCGCATGTTTAGATGTACTCGCAGTATGTGAATGGCCATTAACGAGTCGACCAGAACATGCTAAAGATGTTGTTTGGGGCGCGGAAAACAAAACGCTTGGCCCATTGAAAGCATATCTTGGTCGTCATGGATTTGTATTACCCTCTGTTGAGCAATAGATGTTAGACTAAACATTATTACTATAATTTGAAATAAGTGGAGTATTGTGAGTAAAAAAAATAAAAGCCCATATCATGCGCGTGATCCATTTCATAGCCGTGAAAAAGAAAAATATGAGCAACCCATTCCTAGCCGTGAGTACATTATGGAGGTCCTCGAGGATTATGGTCGTCCCATGGCTTCAAACCAATTAATTAATGCACTCCAGGTGGTTGAGGACAGTGACCAAGAAGCTTTAGGTTTTAGGTTGCGCGCGATGCTTCGTGACGGACAAGTAATGCAAGATCGTCGGGGCCGTTATTGTTTATTTAACAAAATTAACTTGCGACGCGGAACAATTCAAGGTCATCCTGATGGGTATGGTTTTTTTATTCCTGATGCATCTGCGGAAGAAGATATGCTTTTGTCTGCTAAAGAAATGCGCGGTGTAATGCATGGTGATGTTGTTTTTGCTTATCAAGTAGGTGTTGATCGTCGGGGCCGGCCTGAAGGAAAAATACATGAAGTGATTGAGCACGCCAATGCGAGTATTGTTGGCCGATATTTTACTGAGCATGGTGTCGGATTTGTTGTGCCTGATAGTAAACGCTTAACACAAGATATATCTATTCCTGTTGAGTGGGCGAATAATGCAAAAGCTGGCCAGGTTGTTCTGGTTGAGATTGTGTCCTATCCGACCAAACGTAATCAGTCGATTGGGAAGATTATTCATATTCTTGGCGAACACATGGCTCCAGGTATGGAAATTGAGGTTGCTATTCTTGCACACGGGATCCCGACTGGATGGAGTGATGAGATATTACAATTTGCTTCAAAGGTTTCTCAAAACGTACAGCCAGAAGATGTAAAAGGGAGAACAGATCTGCGTCATTTACCCTTTGTTACGATTGACGGGGAAGATGCGAAAGACTTTGATGATGCAGTTTACTGTTATTCGAAACCCAATGGCGGTTACCAATTGTTTGTTGCTATTGCTGATGTGAGTCATTATGTTCCTGTAGGCTCAGCGCTGGATGCAGAGGCCTCATGTAGAGGCAATTCAGTTTACTTTCCGGGAAAAGTTGTTCCTATGCTGCCTGAGGCGCTGTCCAATGGTATTTGTTCGTTGAATCCGCATGTAGATCGTTTATGCATGGTGATGGAGCTTGCTATCTCAGCAGAAGGCAAGATTGGCCGCTCTCGTGTCTATCGAGCAGTCATTCACTCAAGCGCGCGGCTGACTTATACGCAAGTGAGTACGTGGTTTGTTGATAATAAAATAGATAAAACCCATGAGTCCCTTTGGCCCATGCTACAAACCTTGTATGCGCTTTATCAGGTTTTACTTAAAACCCGCAAAAGCCGTGGTGCGATGGACTTTGATACAACTGAAACGCGAATTGTTTTTGATGAAAACAGAAAAATTCAGCAGATTATTCCTGTGATTCGAAATGATGCACATCGGCTGATTGAAGAGTGCATGTTGGCAGCAAATGTCGCAACAGCTCAATTCTTAGAAAAAGCAGGTATTCCAACACTTTATCGTGTGCATGCGGCCCCAGAAGAAGACAAAATTACTGGGCTTAGGCAGTTTTTAGGAGAATTGGGTCTTCAGCTGACGGGTGGTAAAAAGCCAACGCCTAAAGATTTTCAAAAAACACTTGGGTCTATAGGCGACATGCCAGAGAAACATTTAATTGAAACAGTGATGTTGCGTTCGCTTAAACAAGCGCAATATGTTGAAGCGAATGATGGCCATTTTGGCTTGGCTTATTCTGCTTACACGCATTTTACTTCACCCATAAGACGTTATCCTGATCTTCTTATTCATCGGGCGATAGGTCATATTTTAGATCATAACAGTGCAGAAGGCTTTGCTTATTCTGAAAATGACATGGCTAAACTCGGAAAACACTGCTCTACAACAGAGCGGCGTGCTGATGAGGCAACGCGTGAAGCCGTTGCATGGCTTAAATGCGAGTATATGCAGGATAAATTGGGGCAAACGTTTACGGGCCGTATTGCAGCGGTCACAAGCTTTGGTATTTTTGTTGAGCTCGATGATATTTATGTTGAAGGATTGGTTCATGTGACATCGCTTAAAAGTGATTACTATGTTTTTGATGCGGTAAAACATCGACTTGTCGGCGAGCGTAGCGGACAAGCCTATCGTTTGGGCGATAAAATGAAAGTATTGGTTGCGCGTGTTGATTTGGATGAACGCAAAATTGATTTTGAGCCTGTTTTTGAAGAGAAAAATAAGTAATGAATGAAACGATTTATGGGTTACATGCTGTAAGTGCCCTGCTTAAAAATCAGCATCGAGTCGTGTCCGCGCTTTATATCAATGAAGAGCGTATGGATGAGCGTTTGCTTGTATTACGCGAAACGGCTAAAAATAACAATATTTCGATTGAGACATTGTCTAGCCAAGCAATGAAAACTCGTTTTGGGACGATGAACCATCAAGGTATTGTAGCTATTGCAGAGCCTTTGCCCGCATTCTCTGAGCATGATCTTGACCGACTTTTAAAAGAAGCAACGTTGATTCTCATTCTAGATGGCATAACGGACCCTCATAATTTGGGTGCTTGTTTACGGAGTGCCGATGCAGCGGGGGTTGATTTTATTATTCTACCTAAGGATAACTCTGCAAATATTACGCCAGCGGTGAGCAAGGTCGCATGTGGTGCTGCTGAGTCTGTCCCGCTTGTCCGGGTGACTAATTTAGCGCGTGCGATGGATCAAATTAAAGAGGCAGGTATTTGGATTTATGGAGCGGCAGGAGAGGCTGATACTGTAATTTACGATATTGACTGTACATCACGCATGGCGCTTGCCTTGGGAGCCGAAGGCAAGGGATTGAGGCGTCTAACGCGAGAATACTGTGATGGTTTGTTTTCCTTACCCATGAGCGGGCTCGTATCGAGTTTAAATGTATCTGTGGCCACAGGGATTTGTTTGTATGAGGTTAAACGTCAAATTTTAGAGAAATCAAGGAAAAAATAATGTCTATATTGACTCATAAAACTGTAGTGGTTGGATGTTTGTGTTTTAGCTCTCTTCTGTTTGCCGGAACCATGGATAACCCGGTCGCTTTTTCCGGACTTTGGGGTGGTGTTGGTGCTGGATATATTAATACAACGATTAATGGAAAAACGAACATTACGATGGTCCAATCGAGCTCATCGCCGGCAACCTTTTTATTGAATAACAATCAAGAAAATCATTTTTCTCCTATGGCAAATATTGGCGTATTTTTTGATTTACGTAAACAATGGGTTTTAGGTGCTAAGGCAGTCTATAAATATCTTGGTACCGAGCAATATGAGCAGTCTTGGGCCGGTACTTTTATTGATGGAACGAATGAAACAGCAGGATTGCATACCAAACTCGGACAGGAATTTTTCTTATTGTTAAACTCAGGCTATCAATTTGGAGATTGGCTTGTCTACGGGGGTATTGGACCTTCAATTATTCGAGTTGATGAAATACTCAATGGTGACTTACTTCCGGCCACAAGTTCAACTTTTCAGCCAGCGAACCTGAGTTCAACAAAAACCATTTTAGGCGGAGCTGGCCAGATAGGGTTTGAATATATGCTGCCGAATCGTTTTATGGTTGATATTTCATATAATTTATTAGCCAGTGGGAACACAAGTATTCCTGCTATCTTATTTCAAACAGGAACACCGGGTGCTTACACCTCATTTCAGCAAAGTGTGCAAGTTGTTGAACAGGGTATCAATATTTCTATTAATAAGTATTTTATGTAAGTCAATGGGGCTCCGTTGGTATGGTAAATACAGTATCAGTTTTTATTCAGTATTCAATTGATCTTCGGCAGCTCATCAAATCGTTTCAAATCAATGACTTTGTCTTCCCACGATGAGCGACTGGCATAATAAATATGAGCTGTTGGCTCTAGAAATGTATCATCATCTACAGTTCCTACTGGCAACACCACAGTAGAGTCATCCTCCAGTCTGGGAAGTGGGCTACCACAGGTATTACAGAATGCGCGTTGCTTTCGTGTTCCTTCTAACTTGAAATAAGTAATATGCTCTTGGCCTTTTTCCCATAATAATTCAGCAGTATTAAAAAAAGCATTCGCGCCATGAATTGTACCCGTTTCTTTTCTACATCGGCTGCAATGACATAGATACATCGCTTCTGGTTTGTTACCAGTAATAATATAGCGGCAGGAGCCGCATAAACATTCACCTTTATATTGATTCATTGTATACAATCCTTAACGTTCAAAATTATAAATTCAAGCATTCAAATTGAATCTCAACTCAAATGGTTTTTTACATTTAGCGTATTATTTGCAACGTGGCCCTATTTGTTTATTGATTTTGAAGTAACGTTAGCACATCTGCTCGCGGTATTGTTGGCATGAGCAACGTGTTGCTGTTTTTCTGTGGTGCCGTGTATTGAGCCCATTTCCACAGATCTTGGCCTTGATATAGCCCACTGGTCGCTTGTTGTTGGAGCATACCTAATATCGTATGAACATATTTATATTGTGTAATGTCCGGGCCAAAGTCTTGTGTGAGTTTAAAATAATAGGGAGCGGGTGCACTTGAATCATAAGTTCCTATTTCATCAAAAGCTGAATAGCTTGCCGATGCTGCAAGAGCCACTGTATAAGGAATTTTGTATTGTATTGAGTTAGGGTTCATGAAAGTCCCTATCTTTCCTGTAATGCTTGATAGGTAGAGATTATTATTGACCGGCGGCGGGGCATTGTCGATGATATCGTAAGCATCAACAATCAACACGCCCGTGTTACCTAACATGCCTGAAACCACAGTCCAATCTGAAACTTTATTGGGGTTCATGAATATTCCAAAAACCCGTCCATTCGGGTGTTTTTGATCAATACATTGCGGACCCGCAAAATTAATAGCAATTTGTCTATATAAAGAAAATTGCCCCTGGTTTGGGAGAAAGTTAAAAGGCTCTAAGTCTAATACGACCCCGTCTACGTTGATATCGGCACAAATTTCAGTGGTTAGTTGGTTCGCTACAGCCGTTCCAAAAGTGGGGTTACTCAGAAGAGGGAAGTCTGCTGGGGTAGCGTCAGCATCGATAATGGCTAAAATAAGCATGTTGGGGAACGCCGCTCGGTAGGCTGCTACCGAACTTGGCCCAAAGTCTGAAGGATCATAACCAACCTCCACGTTTTTATTGGGGCCTGAATAAATACACTTTGAAATATCAGTACAGGTTGTACTGAGTGCTCCGCTATAGGTATAAATTCGGGTAATTAGATTTTTGGGAAGCGCTCCTTGTTGATAGGTTTGAATATCAGCAGCCCACTGCCCAACATGGTCTTTTTGGATAGGGGATGTGGGGCCGTTTGCTTGATAAGCATCATAGAGAAAGACGCCTATGCCACCTTTGATAAAAGCTGGAGGTAATGCATGTGATGCTAAGTTTAACGTCAAGAGAAAAAAACAGAATATCATGCGTATGGTAAGACCCACGTTTCTCTCCTTAGATAACCATTGCTGCTGTAATGGTTTATTTTGCTACAAATGAGGTCACTGTTTGGGCTAATTTTTCCACGAGCTCATCGGATTCATTGTCTGTAATAATCAGCGGCGGCAACAACCGAACAATCGTTTCTGCACTTATGCCAAATAGGATTTTATTTTGAAGTCCAATGAGTCGCATATCGAGGGCAGGCCTATCCAGCGTGATGCCGATCATCAAACCTTTACCTCGGATATCAAGAACAGCCGATTGTTGAGAGAGCGCTTTAACCAAGCCTTTTTTAATTCGTTCACCTTGTTTTGCGGCATGGGCACATAAGCCATCACGCTCAATGACATCTAATACGGTTAGGGCTGTTGCACAAGCCAATGGATTGCCACCAAACGTAGAGCCATGATTGCCTGGTTTAAATAGATTCGCTGCATGATTGCTCATCAAGCATGCAGCAATGGGCATGCCATTACCAAGTCCTTTTGCGGTTGTAAGGATGTCCGGTTGTATCCCGTGTCCCATACATTCATATAAATAACCTGTACGCCCATTTCCTGTTTGTACTTCATCTAATATTAATAACCAATCTTGTGTTTTACATACGGCAGCAACATCGTTTAGATAGGTTGCATCGGGAATGATAATGCCTCCTTCACCTTGAATGGGTTCAAGCATTACGGCAACGACATCTGGATTCTCAAGCGCTGCAACTTTGAGTGCAGCGATATCATTATAAGGAACGCGAACAAATCCAGGAAATAAAGGCTCAAAACCTTCTTGTACTTTTTTTCCTCCAGAAGCGCTTAATGTTGCCATTGTTCGCCCATGAAATGCGCCTGTCATGACGATGACTTTGGGTGCTGAAATTCCTTTTGTGTGACCATACAGACGCGCGACTTTTAAGGCGGCTTCATTGGCCTCTGCCCCTGAATTTGCAAAAAAAACTTGCTCCATGTGCGATAATGTTGTTAGGCGACGCGCAAGTTCTTCTTGATGAAGAATTCGATACGTGTTGGATGTATGTAAGAGTTGAGAGGCTTGCTTTTGAATGGTTCGAGTCACGTCTGGATGAGCATGCCCCAGTCCGCAAACTGCTATGCCACTCAAACCATCTAAATAAGCATTGCCTGCTTCATCATATAAATACACGCCCTTGCCATGTGTAAATGCTATGGGCAGCGGATTATAGGTTGTAATGAGTGACATAGCGCCCTCTTTTATTTTAAGTTGTGATTAGCAAATTCCCAGTTGACAAGCCGCCAGAACGCAGTCAGGTAATCAGGACGAGCATTACGATAATCAATATAGTAGGCATGCTCCCATACATCACAGGTTAACAGGGGTTTAAGATTCATCGTAAGCGGTGTGCCTGCATTGCTGGTACTGATAATTTTTAATTGATGCTGTTCGTCTTCAACCAGCCAAGCCCATCCAGACCCAAAGGTTGTTAGTGCTGTTTGAGTAAATTGTTCTTTAAATGCAATAAATGATCCAAATGCTTTTTGGATTGCTTCAGCTAACTTGCCTGTTGGTTCTCCGCCACCTTGTGGACTCAAGCAGTGCCAATAAAAAGTATGATTCCAAACTTGCGCTGCATTATTAAAAATACCAGCTGAAGATTTTTTAATAATGTCTTCAAGTGTCATTGATTCAAATTCTGTGCCCATAATCAGCTTATTGAGGTTGGTCACATAGGCTTGATGGTGCTTTCCATA
The DNA here is from genome assembly GCA_947504875.1 of Legionellaceae bacterium. Taxonomy (GTDB): domain Bacteria; phylum Pseudomonadota; class Gammaproteobacteria; order Legionellales; family Legionellaceae; genus CANNJI01. The sequence goes on along the minus strand of CANNJI010000004.1, from coordinate 36,959 downwards.
GTGATATTCTAAAGTTTCTTGTGAAATTGTAGGCGCTAGCGCGTCCATTGCATAGGGAAGTTCGGGTAAAGTAAACGTCATTTTTTTCTCCAAGTCTATCGATGCTAATCAGTGTAGCAGGTATTCAACTTAAGGTTAAGTCAGCTCTGGCGTATATATCGTCGTAACGCACAATATCGTCCTCACCCAGGTAGTCGCCACTTTGAACCTCAATCACAAATAATGGCTCTGAGCCATGATTGCTGAGGCGATGTAGGGTTTGTTTTGGAATGTAGGTTGATTGATTTACGGATAGCCAAATGGTTTTATTATCATTGACTACTTCAGCGGTACCACTCACAACAACCCAATGTTCCGCACGGTGCTGATGTTTTTGTAATGATAATTTTGCACCTGGTTTTACCATGAGTCGTTTAACTTTAAAGGTTTCACCTTCCGCGAGTACTTCATAGGTTCCCCAGGGCCGAGCTACACAAACATGATCATTTGCTAGTCCTGCATTGGCATACCCTAAGGTGTCAACAATCGCTTTAACCTGTTGGGAATATGATTTATCAGCGACCAGGACGGCGTCCCCAGTTGCAACAATAATTTGATTTTGAATGCCAAGCGCAGTAATCAGCGTGGTTTCACTGCTCAAAAAACAGTCGTTACAATCTTTCACCATGACATTACCGCGCAATACATTTCCTTGTTCATTAATAGGGTTAGATTCCGCTACGGCTGACCAGCAGCCTAGGTCGCTCCAGGCAATATCTAGAGGCATCACAACCGCTTTATCTGTATTTTCCATAATTGCATAGTCAATAGAATCTGCAGGGCTCTTGGCAAATGCGTCTCGATGAAGGCGTAAATAATCATGATCACAATGCGCTTCGTCATAGGCTGCTTTTGTATGATGAACGATATCTGGGGAAAACTTTGCTAATTCCTCAAGGTATACGCGGGCTTTACAAACAAAAAGGCCACTATTCCAGTAGTACCCGCCTGCCTCTAGAAAAGCTTTGGCGGTGAGTTCATCAGGTTTTTCTCTAAAGGCACGAACAGGAAGAATGGTGGCTGTGTCTGTATTATGCGTTTCTATGTATCCATAACCCGTTTTAGGACTGGTGGGTTTTATGCCAAAGGTAACAATGCAATCTTGTTCACTGGCATAAGCAGCACCTTCCAACATGGCAGTTGCCCAAGCGTTATTATCTGCAATAAAGTGATCAGCGGGGATGATGATCATTAACGCATCGGGCCCAGCTTGCGCCATGAGGTGATGTGCCGCACTCGCAATCGCGGGGGCTGTATTTCTCGCACAAGGCTCAAGGATATAAAGAGGCGCTTTGGACATATGTTGGAGTTGCTCTTGGCATAAAAAATAATGGGCCTCATTGCTCACAACAATCGATGTTTCATGGGGTAAGTACTGTATGCGCTCCATTGTTTGTTGTAACAGGGACTGTTCACCATTTAAACGTAAAAATTGTTTAGGAAAATTTTTACGTGACAATGGCCATAAACGTGTACCAGAACCGCCAGCTAAAACAATAGGAAAAAGATTCACTTAGTACGCTCCAATAGGTGGGTAATCATAGTTTAACAGCATCATTATAAGGTCAATCCGTTTTATAGTCACTTGGCAGAAACCTCAGATCCTAACAGTTTTATTACAAATAAGTGACTAATTTTTCTTCTCTTTATCTTTTTTTCATGATATATTCGCCGCCGTGAGATTTTAAACTTAAATTGGAGTAAAAAAATGAAATTTTTAAAAGATAATTGGAAACTTCTTGCTCTGTTAGCTTCTGCTTTGGTAATTTATTCTTATCCAGCGTTGCTCGTACCAGTCGCTTCTTCTACTGCAGCTGTTATTCTTACAAGCTATTTATCTAAAGTATTCGGTTTGTTTAGCGGAAAGAAAGCTGTGAGCACACAAGAAGCTGTTAAAGAAGTTGCAGCGTCTAACGACAATGCAGACGTTACTGATTGCTCAACAAGTAAAATGGTAGCTGAGTTATCTGCAAACGACGAGAATATCGCTGCTCCTGTTGTTGCTGCTGATGCTCCTGTTGTTGCTGCTGATGCTCCTGTTGTTGCTGCTGATGCTCCTGTTGTTGCTGCTGATGCTGATGCTCCTGTTGTTGCTGCTGCTGATGCTCCAGAGCATTTATCGGTTTCTAGTTCTGATGATGAAGCAGATGAAGAAGTTCGTGATTCACTAGTAGCTGGTCGATAGTTTCTGACAAGCAAGCAAGGAAAAAGCTGTTCCTTGCTTGCTTAACCCCATCGCTTTACCAATCCACTTTCTATCTCGAACATATCTAATACACGTCCCACAGTATCATCAATGATATCATCTATTGTTTTCGGCTTTTGATAAAAAGCAGGAGCCGGTGGAAAAATAATACCCCCCATTTGAGTTACTTTTATCATATTGTCTAAATGGCCTAAATGCAAAGGTGCCTCACGCGGCATAAGCACTAAGCGCCGACGCTCTTTAAGCACGACATCTGCCGCTCTGGTTAAGAGATTACTTGCACCGCTGCGCGCAATCTCACTTAAGCTATTCATTGAGCAGGGCGCTACAATCATGCCCATGGTTTTGAATGATCCGCTGGCAATGGGTGCGGCAATATCTGTTAACGTATAATAAACATCAGCAAGCGCTTTTAGTTCCGTGAGGGAGTGTGTGGTTTCATAAGCCCGAGTTAATTGTCCGGCTTTTGTTACAACCAGATGTGTTTCAATTGATAAAGTTCTTAGAACTTCAAGTAAACGCAATCCATATATAATCCCTGAAGAGCCAGTGATGCCGATGATAAGTCGAGAAGGTGACATTGTGCTTTCCCTTAAGATTGATTCAGAAGCCATATGGTTAATTATGACGTATGGGGTGTGGAAATAAAAGGGTAAAAAATTGGCTGTTGTAACCCCACAAAATTTGTTTTAATCAGAACAAACTTTGTTGCGACCACTTTGTTTGGCAAGATAAAGTTGTTTGTCTGCGGCATCAATAAAAGCTGACGTGATGTGTCAACTTATGGGCATTAACCGTAATAGCTATTACAGTTATCAACGAAGACAGAAGAATCGGCAGGAAGACCCTGAGCACCAAGAAAAGTTGGAGTGGATTAAAAAGGTTGCTGAGGGAAGCCAGTATACTTATGGTAGTCGTCGAATGAGGAAAGCATTGAATGCATTAGACTATCCTATTGGAATAAAAAAAACCAAACGATTAATGAAAGAGACCGGTGTTTTTGTTCGCTACCGCAAAAAATATAAGGTGACTACAAATAGTAAACACTCTAAGCCTTTATTTGAAAATGTTCTCAGCCGTAAATTCAAGGTAGCTGAACCGGATCGAGCATATGTTTCGGACATAACTTACATCCACACTCAAGAAGGCTGGTTATACTTGGCTGTGGTAATTGATTTGTTTTCTAGAAAGGTTGTCGGTTGGAGTATGAGTTCTCGGATGAGAGCGACGCTTGTTTGTGATGCATTGAAAATGGCCATTTGGCAACGTAAACCTAAACGAGGTTTAATCGTACACTCTGATCGCGGGTCACAATATGCGAGTCATGAATACCAAAAACTATTAAAGATGTATGGCTATGTTGGTAGTATGAGCAGAAAACGAGATTGTTGGGATAACGCTGTAGCAGAAAGCTTTTTTGGTAGTCTTAAACAAGAGCGTGTTCAATGGCGGCATTATTTAACACGATATGCAGCACAACAGGATGTGTTGAATTATATTTCCATGTTTTATAACTGCTATCGTTTACATTCGTATCTTGGTTACATGAACCCGAACCAATTTGAAAAAGAGTGGGGAAAAATGAAAAAAGTTGCTTAACCAGGTGTGTGCATTTGCTTGACCACGTCAAGACATCATGATGTCTCAAATAAAATAGAGTTAGAGTCTTGCACCTATCTTATGAATCCTCTATAATTTGCGCCAAAAGAAGGCCTGTATTGTGAAAAATTTGCAGGGCGGGCAATTGGCCCGTCGCCTATTAGCTATTCAATTAAGTGTAACCATTATTGGTGCGCTCGCCTTTTCTAAGGGCGTTGATTATGCTTCGTTTTGGTCGGGCATACTTGGCGGACTTGTCTGCTGCCTACCTAATGCGCTGTTTGCAGCAATATTTTTTAGGGAGCAGCGCGTAAGTCGAGCAAAGCAAATTGCTGCAGGGTTTTATCGTGCAGAAATGTGCAAGCTACTTGTAACAGTGCTTTTGTTTGCGTTAGTTTTTAGTTTGTTGCGAGTAAGGCCGGCGATATTTTTCGCTATGTATTTTTTGGTTCAGCTGACGCTGTGGTTGTCACCATGGATAATGTTGAAAAAACAAACCAAGTGAGATATTTAAAAAAATGATATCAAGTACCGATTATATAAAACATCACTTAACCTACTTAACGTTTAACGTTAAAACCATGGCGCTGGGCTCTGGCGGCGGGTTTTGGACTTTAAATTTAGATACCTTGTTTTTTTCGGTTGCGTTAGGGGTTTTGGTTTTAGGCTTTTTATATGCAGGAGCTCGTTGTGTTTCAACAGGCGTTCCAGGTAAGATTCAAAATTTTGCGGAACTTATGCTCGAATTTGCAGATGGACAGGTTAAAGATTGCTTTCATGGCAAAAACAATTTGATAGGCCCGCTTGCGCTTACTATTTTTATGTGGGTTTTCCTCATGAATTTCATGGATATTCTTCCAGTTGACGTGTTGCCTGCTGCCGCAAAAGCAACAGGGTTACATTATCTGAAAGTTGTTCCAACAAACGATCTCAACATGACGTTTGCAATGTCGTTGGCTGTGTTTTTCCTGATTATTTTCTATAGCATAAAAATTAAAGGGGCCAAAACATTTATTAAAGAGCTTACCTTGCAGCCCTTTAACAGCCCATGGGCTATACCATTCAATTTATTGCTTGAAACTGTGGGCTTGGTTGCTAAGCCAATATCACTTGCCTTGCGGTTGTTTGGTAACCTATATGCTGGCGAACTTATTTTTATCTTGATAGCGTTGCTAACCCTTCATTCGGCTTCATCCTCAATGTTCACTACTGCAACGCTGGGTGTTGTTCAGTTTCTGTTGTCGTTGGGTTGGTCAATATTTCATATTCTTGTTATCACTTTACAGGCGTTTATTTTCATGGTGCTTACGATAGTTTACTTAAGTCTTGCACATGAGGATCATTAATCAGGGTTTTTCGGTTTTTTTAAACATTGTTCATTTAAGGGGAAGTTGATGGAAGCTGCAAATTTAATCGCGCAAGTTCAAAGCATGACGGTGATCGCCGTTGCGTTATTGATAGGTCTTGGTGCGTTGGGTACTGCTATAGGATTTGGTTTGTTGGGCGGTAAATTTTTAGAAGGTGCTGCACGTCAACCAGAAATGGTTCCTATGCTTCAGGTTAAAATGTTTATTGTCGCTGGTCTGTTAGATGCGGTAACAATGATCGGCGTTGGTATTGCATTGTTCTTCACTTTTGCAAACCCATTTTTAAGTGCACTTAGTTCTTGATAATACGTGGTAAAGACACACATGTCGTTGTCTTTAACTGCTGATAGGAGAAGTAACTTTGGAAATCAATTTAACACTTATTGTGCAAATGCTTGTTTTTGGAGCTTTTGTCTGGTTTACCATGAAATTTGTGTGGCCGCCTTTGATGAAAGTGCTCGAAGAGCGAAAAGATAAAATCGCCGATGGCTTGGCTGCTGCGGAACGTGGTCGTCGTGAGCTTGAGTTGGCGCAGCATCGCGTGATAGAAGACTTAAAGCAAGCGAAGGCCGATGCTTTAGATATTCTTGACAAAGCAAATCGACGCTCAGCACAACTGATTGACGAAGCAAAAATGGAAGCCAGGGCTGAGGCTCAAAAAGTAACTAAACTTGCACAAGAGCAATTGGGTCAAGATGTATCGCGTGCGAAAGACGAATTGCGTAAGCAAATTGGCGTACTTGCAGTCGCTGGCGCTGAAAAGATATTAAAGCGCGCCATAGACGATAAAGAAAGCCAAATTTTGATGGATAATTTGATAGAAGAGATTTAACTATGTCAGCAAATACGACAGTAGCACGTCCTTATGCTAAAGCCATTTTTGAAATGGCTTTAGATAAGCATCAATTATCTGAGTGGTCAACTTGCTTGAACATGCTCAGTGAATTGACTCAACATCATGAGGTACGTGCTTTTCTTCATAATTCCGAAACATCGACCCAAGAACATGCAGATTTATTGGTAAGTCTTGTTCAACACATCGCGCCGAACGCTTCAGCGCTAGATTTAACGCAAGTTGTTCAGCTTCTTGCCGTGAATAAACGAATTAATGTGCTTCCACAAATTGCCATACAGTTTAATTATTTGCGCGCAGAAGAGGAAAAAACATTGGTTGTTCAAGTGACAAGTTTTAAGGCGCTCACACCGCAACAAGAGAAACGGTTGATTGAGGCGCTGAGTCGTCGCTTGGACCGACGCGTTTCACTTACGGTGTCTACCGATTCAACATTATTGGGGGGAGCCGTTATTCATGCGAATGATTTGGTCATTGATGGTTCTGTTCGGGGTAAACTAACTACACTAGGCGCCGAATTAGCCGCGTAATTGAGAGGGTATTGTCATGTCACATTCAACAGCATTAAATCCATCTGAGATCAGTGAATTAATCAGGCAAAAAATTGAACAATTCAAGGTGGTTTCAGATGCACGTAACGAAGGGACGATTGTAAGTCTCAAAGATGGTATTGCTTCTTTACAGGGTCTTGATGATGTAATGCAAGGCGAAATGGTCGAGTTCGAAGGTGGAATATATGGCTTGGCACTTAATCTTGAGCGGGATGCTGTTGGCGTTGTAATTCTTGGCTCATCCAGCACGCTTTCAGAAGGGCAAAAAGGAAAATGCACCGGTCGTATTTTAGAGGTGCCTGTGGGGCCTGGTTTATTAGGTCGTGTCGTTGATGCATTGGGTAATCCTTTAGACGGGAAAGGCCCTATTGTTGCTGCAAAATCTTCTCCGATTGAAAAAGTTGCCCCCGGTGTTATTTCTCGAAAATCAGTTGACCAGCCTGTTCAGACAGGACTTAAAGCAATTGATGCCATGATCCCGATTGGTCGTGGACAGCGAGAGCTTATTATTGGAGACCGACAAACTGGTAAAACAGCGATTGCACTTGATGCCATCATCAACCAGAAAGGTACCGGCGTTAAATGTGTCTATGTTGCCATTGGTCAAAAAGCATCTTCAATTGCGGCGATTGTTCGTAAGTTAGAAGAGCACGATGCTTTAGCTCACACCATTGTTGTTGTTGCGAGTGCATCTGATTCTGCTGCTTTACAATTTATTGCGCCTTATGCAGGCTGTTCTATGGGTGAGTATTTCATGGAGCGCGGTGAAGATGCATTGATTGTTTATGATGACTTAACAAAGCAAGCTTGGGCGTATCGACAAATCTCATTACTTTTACGCAGACCACCCGGTCGAGAAGCTTATCCTGGCGACGTATTCTATCTCCATTCACGCCTACTAGAGCGAGCTGCTCGGATTAGCGCTGAAGAAGTTGAAAAACTTACCCATGGTGAAGTTGTCGGTAAAACAGGTTCGTTGACTGCTCTTCCTGTTATTGAAACACAGGCAGGGGATGTTTCGGCATTCGTTCCGACTAACGTGATTTCAATTACCGACGGTCAGATTTTCCTAGATGTGGATTTATTTAACTCAGGTGTTCGACCAGCGATTAACTCAGGGCTTTCTGTATCTCGCGTTGGTGGTGCTGCACAAACAAAAATCATGAAAAAATTGGGCGGCGGAACACGTTTGGCGCTGGCTCAGTTTCGTGAGCTAGAAGCGTTTTCACAGTTTGCATCCGATTTAGACGACGTTACACGTAAGCAATTAGAGCGCGGACAACGGATCACTGAACTCATGAAACAAAAGCAATATGCACCTTTTTCTGTTGCTGATATGGCTGTTTCATTATTTGCGGTTGAAAAAGGCTATTTAGATGATGTTCCTGTGGCTGAAGTGACTGCATTTGAAACTGCTTTACGTAGCTATATGCATGCATCGCAAGCTGCATTACTGCATAAAATAAATGAAACAGGCGGATACGATGATGTCATTGAGTCTACGTTAAAATCGGCACTTGATGAATTTAAACGTACAGGCAGCTGGTAACCCTTTTATAGAGGCAATGCAAAAAGATGGCTGGAGCAAAAGAGATCCGTACCAAAATTGCGAGTATTAAAAACACGCAAAAAATTACACGGGCAATGGAAATGGTAGCGGCAAGTAAAATGCGTAAAACGCAGGAACGCATGCGCGCTTCTAAACCCTATGCCACGAAAATATATGAGGTTGTAAAGCATCTTGCACGTGCACATGCAGAGTACCGACATCCTTTTATGATCCCTCGTGAAATTCATCGAGTAGGCCTCATTGTTGTGACGTCTGATCGTGGCTTATGCGGTGGGCTAAACGCGAATCTTTTTCGTGATGTCGTGAATCAAATGCGCACGTTCCATCACGCAAATCAAGAAGTACGATTGTGTGTCATTGGTAAAAAAGGACAAGCATTCTTTAAACGTGTTGGTGGACAGGTTTTGTCTTCTGTTGATCACCTGGGTGATACACCTGGCGTTGATGATCTCATTGGTCCTGTGGGCGTTATGCTGGAAGCCTTTTATAAGGGCGAGCTTGATGCGTTGCATGTTGTATATAATGAATTTGTAAATACCATGACGCAAAAGCCTATTATTAAACAGGTTTTGCCTTTACCTATCGCAGAAGAAGATACGGCCCAAATGGGACATTATTGGGACTATATTTATGAGCCGGATGCAAAAGCGTTGCTTGATGATTTATTAACGCGTTATATCGAACTTCAGGTGTATCAGGCTGTTGTAGAAAATATTGCGTGTGAACAGGCAGCTAAGATGGTTGCAATGAAAAGTGCAACTGATAATGCGGGCGATTTAATTAAAACATTTCAATTGGCGTATAACAAAGCTCGACAAGCCGCAATTACACAAGAGTTAGCGGAAATTGTCGGTGGTGCAGACGCGTTATAAGAGGATAAATCATGAGTGAGTTAGGAACCGTTGTTCAAGTCATTGGCCCTGTGGTCGATGTTGAGTTTTCTCGGCAATATGTGCCAAAAATCAACGATGCGCTAAGACTATCTGATAGCGATTTGGTATTTGAAGTGCAGCAGCAGCTTGGTGATGGTGTTGTTCGTACAATTGTGATGGGACCCTCTGATGGTTTGCAACGTGGTCTTAAAGTTGAAAATACAGGTCGTCCTATTCAGGTGCCTGTTGGTGTGAAAACGCTAGGTCGAATTATGGATGTTTTGGGTCGTCCAATTGACGATGCTGGTCCTGTCGATGCAGAAGAACATTGGTCAATTCATCGCGCTCCGCCAAGTTACGAAGAACAAGCTGGCAGCCAAGAATTGCTAGAAACAGGAATTAAAGTCATTGACTTACTTTGCCCCTTTGCAAAAGGTGGAAAAGTCGGTTTATTTGGTGGTGCCGGTGTAGGTAAAACCGTTAACATGATGGAATTGATTCGTAATATTGCGATTGAGCACAGCGGATACTCTGTATTTGCTGGTGTTGGTGAGCGAACGCGTGAAGGAAACGACTTTTATCACGAAATGAAAGACTCCAATGTATTAGACAAAGTTTCGCTTGTCTATGGACAAATGAACGAGCCACCAGGTAACAGATTGCGTGTTGCACTCACGGGTTTAACCATGGCTGAGAAGTTCCGTGATGAAGGCCGTGATGTTTTACTCTTTATTGATAATATTTATCGTTACACATTAGCTGGGGTAGAGGTTTCTGCGTTGTTAGGCCGTATGCCATCAGCCGTAGGATACCAGCCAACGCTTGCTGAAGAAATGGGTATGTTACAAGAGCGTATTACCTCAACAAAAACAGGCTCCATTACGTCAATTCAAGCAGTATATGTTCCAGCGGATGACTTAACAGATCCTTCTCCTGCAACAACGTTTGCCCATTTGGATGCGACCGTTGTATTATCACGACAAATTGCAGAACTTGGTATTTATCCAGCGGTTGATCCTCTGGATTCAACATCACGTCAGCTTGATCCGCTCATCGTTGGACAAACCCATTACGATACAGCGCGTCGTGTTCAACAGACGTTGCAACGTTATAAAGAACTAAAAGACATCATTGCTATTTTAGGAATGGACGAGTTGTCTGAAGAAGACAAACGTATTGTATCTCGTGCACGAAAAATTCAACGCTTTTTATCTCAGCCATTTTTCGTCGCAGAAGTATTTACGGGTTCTCCTGGAAAATATGTACCGCTTAAAGATACGATTCAAGCCTTCCAAGGTATTTTGGCTGGTGAATATGATGATCTGCCAGAACAAGCGTTTTATATGGTGGGTGGTATCGATGAAGCAATTGCGAAAGCCAAAACTTTATGAGGCAAGTCGATAACATGGCAATAACAACACATTTAGACATCGTAAGCGCGGAAAAAGAAATTTTTTCCGGGCTTGCTGAACGCGTCGTCGCTACAGGATTACTCGGAGAAATCGGCGTTATTCCGGGTCATGCCCCGTTACTTACGTTACTCAAACCAGGTGAAATTCGCGTTTTGTTACCGAGCGGTGAAGAAGAAATTTATTATGTGTCAGGTGGCATTTTAGAAGTGCAGCCTTATCATGTGAGCGTGCTCGCAGACACGGTTATGAGAGCAGATGATCTCGATGAAGCAGCAGCCCTTGCTGCAAAAGCGCGTGCTGAAGAGGCCATTGCTAATCATGATAAAGACTTAGATTACACCTTGGCTGCAGGTGAGTTAGCCCGTGCAGTGGCTCAAATTAGAGCGCTGCAGAAGATGAGAAAAACATTAAAATAATAGAAGGGTCTTTGCTTTTAAACTAATATAGATATTATAAGGCCTTATTTTAGAGATTAAATGATTTTTTAAGGGGTATATTGAGTTTTTCTCAGGCTGTTGTGGGCATTTATAATAAAAGATTAATCCTTGGGTACCCTTTTATTATTGCATTCCTACTCATCTTTTTGAGGGCGTTATTACACTTTGATCTGTGCTTAGGATCTCTTTAAATTTTTTCTTGTGTGATATAAAAGCCGATTTTGTATCTTCAGGTGCTGCGATTGTAGGTGTTGGTTGTTTGATGGCCGCGTCTTGAGGTTGAGTAGTGCTTGATTTGATTTCTACTTTAGTAGGGAATATTTTTTCTTCGAGTTCTTCTTGGGCTTTGTTTTTCTGATGCATTCTATACATATCCCAGCCAAATTTTAGCACAATGGATAAGAAAGCAACCGAAGCAAAAATAACCATTGAGGGTGGAAATGCAATCATGGTAAGAACGATAGCAACGCTGATGGCTGAATACAAAAAAGACTGTACGCTGCTGTTTCTTACAAAGCGTTGGTCTAGTACTTTACTAAAATGCTGATAGAGCATCTCTTTTCGAGAGGGATCTTGTGCGATGGATTTTTTTAGTTTATCGGCAAGCGCAAGAAGATTAGCGTTCTTTAGAGTGCTCATGTCATCCGTTAGAACGGCTTTGAAAAGGGTCTCTTTTTCTATTTCGGATAATTTTTTAATGTCGTTGTTCTTTGGTAACCATTTATCGAGATCTTGATCTCGCTGATTTTTTAGTTTCGCTAATGCTTGATTGGCAGAAAATGTTCGTACAAGATTAAGACCAATCGATATAAATCCGGAGGCAAGAAAAATGTTACCTAGAACGCTTGCTCCAGCGCCGGTAAGGGTCTCCGATGAGGCGAGTAAGGTTTGTGCTGCTAGGTCCTACGATTGATATCAAGAGTGCGCTCGACGTGCTTACTTGTGTAGCGATATCGGCGAGAAGTGTTTTTTTTACAAGGGCTTCGTGATCGCTGAGTTCTTCTTTTTGTGACAGTTGGTAGTAGCTAAAGCAAGAGAGTGCTGCACCAAGCCCCAGGCCCGTAATGCCAGCCGCCTGTCCTGAGGTTGAGATATTCATGGCTGCCATACTTGGATTTGCACGGTATTCTTGTTCAAGGATACCCATTGTGCGAGCAGCGGAGGACCACATGCCAGCAAATGCTGCCGTGTACGATACAACGTTAGTCCCATTTTTTTTTGTGCTTTTGTTTTCACGCATGCTGCGATATGCCTCCCTTTGCCTGATGGCCTGCTATTTTTTAAGCATAGTAGCTCAAGGTTAAGTAAGCAAATGAGCCTGCAAAATCATATTCACATATGCCTTCAAATCAGTTACTATACCTATTATTAAGTTAATTCTGATCGGTTCTTAAGCGATATGCAGCTATCTAATTATTTACCTATTTTGGTTTTTATTATCATTGGACTGGTTTTAGGTCTTGTGATGTTGGGTGCGGGTTCCCTTTTCTCTAAACACAAACCAGATAAAGCTAAAAATTCTCCCTATGAATGTGGTTTCCCCGCATTTGAAGACGCACGGATCCCTTTTGATGTTCGATTTTATTTGGTCGCTATTCTATTTATTATTTTTGACCTTGAAACAGCGTTCTTTTTTCCGTGGGCCCTTTCATTACGCCAGATTGGTTGGTTTGGTTTTTTTAGTATGATGATTTTTTTAGGTTTACTTGTGATTGGTTTTATTTATGAGTGGAAACGCGGCGCATTGGATTGGGAATAACGCGTTTTCTCAGAATTGCTAGAGGTTTGCTATGGCTATTGCAGCATTGAAAGAAAATGGGTTTATGACAACAACCCTTGAAAGCTTGGTCGGTTGGGCGCAAAGCGGCTCTATGTGGCCTATGACCTTTGGACTTGCCTGTTGTGCAGTTGAAATGATGCATGTGGGTGCTGCTCGTTACGATTTAGATCGCTTTGGTATTATTTTTCGACCAAGCCCGCGTCAGTCGGATGTGATGATTGTTGCTGGCACTTTATGTAACAAAATGGCCCCCGCGCTACGTCAAGTGTATGACCAAATGCCTGAGCCACGATGGGTTATTTCGATGGGTTCCTGCGCCAATGGCGGGGGATATTATCATTACTCTTATTCTGTTGTGCGGGGTTGTGACCGTATCGTTCCTGTGGATGTATATGTGCCAGGCTGTCCCCCCACGGCAGAAGCCTTATTGTATGGTATTATTCAATTGCAAAATAAGATTAAACGAAAAAGTGTGATAAACGTTTAAAAATATGCCTCGAGCAGGGTCTTTTAATATGAAAAAACAAGAAAAATTGGTCAAAGCGTTAAATACAGCACTTAAGGGGTATTCAATTCATTTGACGGATGCACATGATGAAATCAATATCACCGCTGATGCGCGTGTGATTTCAACTGTTTTGCTTGAACTACGTGATAATCCAACTTTTTTGTTTGATGAATTGATCGACCTGTGTGCCGTTGATTATTTACTGTATGGTCAAAGTGATTGGGAAACTGAGGCTGCAACTGTTCAGGGATTTTCACGCGCGGTTGAGCCGGTCGTATTTTCTCAAGAAACCAATCAACCACGATTTGCTGTTGTATATCATTTGTTGTCAACCACGCATAACCACCGTGTTCGTGTTAAGGTTAGGTTACATGACTCATTGTTGGTGTTGCCTTCTGCGAATCATATTTGGAAAAGTGCAGGTTGGTATGAACGAGAAGCATATGATTTGTTTGGTGTTTTGTTTGATGGCAATCCAGATCTTCGGCGCATACTTACGGATTATGGCTTTATTGGTCATCCTTTTAGAAAAGATTTCCCGCTCAGTGGCCATGTTGAAATGCGTTACGATGCAACGCTTGAACAAGTGATTTATGAGCCAGTTGATATTATACCCAGAATTTCAGTGCCCAAGGTCATTCGTCACGATAATCGTTACTTGGATAAGCAAGGGGCTGATCAATGATAGATTTACAACAATATACCCTTAATTTTGGTCCGCAGCATCCAGCAGCACATGGGGTGTTACGTTTGGTATTAGAGCTTGAAGGTGAAACCATTGTTCGTGCTGATCCCCATATTGGATTATTGCATCGCGCAACAGAAAAACTCGTGGAAACAAAGCCTTATTTACAAAATATAGGTTATATGGATCGTCTCGATTATGTGTCCATGATGTGCAATGAGCATGCTTATGTACGGGCAATTGAGAAATTACTCGGTGTTGAGGCTCCTATTAGAGCGCAATATATTCGAACACTTTTTGATGAAGTGACCCGTATTCTCAATCACTTGTTGTGGTTAGGTGCAGTTGCTATTGATTTAGGCGCGATGACGGTATTTTTGTATTGTTTTCGTGAGCGTGAAGATTTATTTGATTGCTATGAAGCGGTTTCTGGTGCGCGTATGCATGCCACTTACTATCGTCCAGGTGGCGTAGCACGTGACTTGCCCGATAGCATGCCCCAATATAAGCCTTCGCGTTGGCACAACGATCGTGAAGTTGAAGCCATGAATGCAAATCGGCAGGGAAGTTTGCTAGACTTCTTGTGGTCTTTTACAGAGCGTTTTCCACGCTGTGTTGATGAGTACGAAACCCTTTTAACTGAAAATCGAATCTGGAAACAACGTACTGTTGATATTGGCGTTGTTTCACCTGAAGAAGCATTGCAGTGGGGATTTACAGGCCCAATGCTTCGTGCCTCAGGCGTTGCTTGGGATTTACGAAGAAAACAGCCCTATGCAGCGTACAGCAAGTTAGATTTTGATATTCCCGTTGGTAGCAAAGGCGATTGTTACGATCGTTATTTGGTCCGTGTTGCTGAAATGCGCCAATCGAATCGTATTATTCAACAGTGCATTACGTGGCTTCGAGACAACCCAGGGCCGATTAAACTGGATGACCATAAAATTACGCCGCCTAAACGTGAAACCATGAAACATGATATGGAAGCCATGATTCATCACTTTAAATTATTTACTGAAGGGTTTTCTTTGCCTGAAGGTGAAGTCTACAGCGCGGTTGAGGCCCCTAAAGGTGAATTTGGGATATACCTTGTGTCGGATGGCGCAAATAAACCCTATCGCTTAAAAATTCGGGCGCCTGGGTTTGCACATTTGGCAAGTTTTGATGCCATGGCGCGAGGGCATATGCTTGCTGATGGCGTGGCTATTTTGGCGAGTCAAGATATTGTATTTGGTGAAGTTGATCGATGAGGCGAGCATGTCTAATTTAGTTGAGTTAATGCGTCAATTCGTCTCTGAAGAGGGGCTTAAAACAATTGATGAGTGGGTCGAAAAGTACCCTGATGATCAAAAAAAATCGGCTGTGATGCAAACGTTAATGATTGTACAAGAGGCCAATGGATATTTAACGGAAGCATCGATGGATGCTGTTGCCGATTATTTATCAATGCCACGTATAGCAGTGTATGAAGTCGCATCTTTTTATAGTATGTATCAGCATGCACCGACAGGACGGCATCATCTTAAGGTTTGCAAAAGCATTTCATGTAAATTACGTAATTCACAAGCAATTACAACGGCTTTGTCAGATAAATTAAAGGTTTCATTAGGTGAAACAACGACGGACGGCCGTTTTACTTTAAGTACAGTTGACTGTTTAGGTGCCTGCGTGAATGCGCCCATGATGCAAATTAATAAGCAATATCATGAATGTTTAACGGTTGAAAACCTTGATGATGTTTTGGAACAGTATTTATGAATACGTTGAATGTGAATCATGTTTGTTATAGAACCTTGGGTTTAGCAGATCCTTGGACACTTAAAACCTATGAAAGCATCGGTGGATATGCTGTATGGCGTCGTATTTTGGCTGAGCAAACGCCTGCAAAAGATATTATTGATGAACTCAAACTTTCCGCGCTGCGCGGCCGTGGTGGCGCCGGATTTCCCACGGGGCTAAAGTGGAGTTTCATGAATCGTAACTCCCCCATTCAAAAATATGTTGTTTGTAATTCTGATGAAGGCGAGCCAGGCACATGCAAAGATCGTGACATTCTTCGATATAATCCGCATCAGTTAATAGAAGGCATGGCTATTGCAGGTTATGTAATGGGTGCAACCGTTGGATATAACTATATTCGTGGTGAATTTTGGGAGCCATTTGAACGCACAGAAAGTGCGTTGAAAGAAGCCTACGCCGCAGGGCTGCTCGGCTCTAATATTCTGGGCTCGGGGGTCAATTTTGATTTACATAATCATTTAGGGGCAGGGGCTTATATTTGTGGTGAAGAAACTGCGCTGTTGAATTCTCTTGAGGGGAAAAAAGGTCAGCCGCGATTTAAACCGCCTTTCCCCGCAAACTTTGGTTTATACGGCAAACCGACAACCATCAATAATACCGAAACTTTTGCTTCAGTGCCTGTGATTCTTGAGCGCGGCGGAGCATGGTTCTTGGAACAAGGTAAACCCAATAACGGCGGCACTAAATGTTTTAGTGTGAGTGGTCATGTTAATCGCCCGTTGAATATTGAAATTCCTTTAGGAACACCATTTAAAACCTTACTTGAGATGGCGGGAGGCGTTTTAAACGGACGACGTTTAAAAGCGGTTATTCCTGGTGGTACATCTATGCCTGTAGTTCCCGGCGACGTGATGATGGGCTTAGACATGGATTATGACAGCATTCAGAAGGCAGGATCAGGGTTAGGATCTGGTGCTGTGATTATTATGGACGAAACCACCTGTATGGTAGATACCCTCTATGGGATCTCTGAGTTTTATATGGAAGAATCTTGTGGACAGTGTACACCTTGTCGTGAAGGTACAGGCTGGATGGTTCGTCTTCTTCATCGCATTGTTTCAGGGCATGGTGAGCCAGGTGATATTGAAAAGCTCGTGAATGTTGCTGATAATATTGAAGGCCGTACGATTTGTGCTTTGGGTGAAGCGGCAGCTTGGCCTGTTCAAAGTTTTGTAAAGCATTTTTACTCTGAATTCGATTATTTTATTAAACATAAACGATCAAGCATTCTTAAAAAAGGTTAATTCATGGCAAGTATTGAGATTGATGGTAAAACATTTGATGTCGAAAACGGTAAAATGATCATCGAAGTTGCTGATGATGCAGGTATTCACATACCTCGATTTTGCTATCACAAAAAATTGTCTGTTGCAGCCAATTGTCGAATGTGTCTTGTAGAAGTTGAAGGTGGTCGCAAGACTGTTCCTGCATGCGCAACTCCAATTACCGACGGCATGAAGGTGTTCACAAAATCTAAATCAGCTGTGAAGTCACAGCAGGCTGTCATGGATTTTCTTTTGATTAACCACCCCTTAGACTGTCCTATTTGCGATCAAGGCGGTGAGTGCGAGTTGCAAGACGTTTCGATGGGTTATGGCGAAGACAAATCAAGCTATCAAGAAGCTAAGCGCGCTGTGGTGAATGACAATTTGGGACTGCTGATTGAAACTGAAATGACGCGATGCATTCAATGTACGCGTTGTGTTCGTTTTGGTGAGGAGGTTGCGGGTGTCCGAGAGCTCGGAGCGACAGGGCGTGGCGAGCATATGCAAATTGGAACCTATGTAAAGCACAGCATGACGTCAGAAATATCTGCAAATATCATTGATTTATGCCCTGTTGGAGCACTTACATCTAAACCATATCGCTATACAGCCAGGGCATGGGAATTAAGCCAGCATGAGGCTGTTGCTCCTCATGATTGCCTTGGGTCAAACCTATATCTCCATACGCGGCGCAATGAGTTGATGCGCGCTGTTCCTCGAGAAAAAGAAAGTATCAATGAAACGTGGATATCTGATCGGGACCGATTCAGTTATCTGGGTTTAAAAAGCATGGCACGTGCAAAAAATCCTATGATTAAACGTAATGGCGTATGGGAAACCGTTGGTTGGGATGTTGCGTTAAAATTTGCCGCTGAGGGCATTGCGCGTGTGATTAAAACGAATGGTCCTGAGCAATTCGCTGCATTTGCTTCTCCTTCTGCAACACTTGAAGAGCTTTATTTGTTACAAAAAATGATGCGAAATCTCGGTGTTCAAACGCTTGACCATCGTCTTCAGCAAACAGATTTTCGTGACGACAAGTTTGCAACCACAATGCCTTTGAGCACTTTGCCTTACGCAGCCCTTGAAGAACAAGAAACCATTCTATTGTTAGGGTGCAACTTATTAAGAGAAGTTCCTCTGGCAGGCGTTCGCGTACAAAAAGCAAGTAAAAATGGTGCTGACATATATGCTATCAACGCCGTCAATTATGATTATAACGTCACAATGGCGGGCACGAAAATCGTGTCTCCTGATGAGTTCCCTATTGAATATGCTCGCTTGTTAACCGCACTTGTCGCAGATATTAAGCAATTGCCTGATGAACTTTATCGTTTATTGGTTGGATTACAACCTGATGCAGGAACTATTCAAATGGCTGACGCATTACGTCGTCCCAAGTCAGTACTTGTTACTGGTGCTTTATGCGAAAATCATCCCCATGCCGCCTTGTTGCGAACACTGGTGGCTTGGATAGCAAAAGAAAGTGGTGCGCGTGTGCTTCGATTAACCGTTGGGGCGAATGCTGCTGGTGCCTGGCTTGCTGGTATGGTGCCGCATCGTACGGTTGCAGGGCATGATGTTGAATCGTCCGGATTAAGTATTCAAGAGGCGCTTGAGTCGAAAGTGAAGGGATATCTTCTTCTTGGTGTTGAGCCATGCTTTGATTTTGCTAACCCAGCGCAAGCACATGAGTCTATGCTAGCTGCAGAATTTGTCGTGTCATTGACTGGTTTCCAGCATGAATCAATTCAAGCGGTTGCAGATGTTATCTTGCCCATTGCTTTATATGGAGAAACATCAGGTACAACCATTAATGTTGATCAAACATGGCAAACGGTTTCAGGTGCTATGGCGCCGTGTGGTGAAGCACGGCCTGCCTGGAAAATCTTACGTGTTTTAGCTAACTTTCTACATGCAGATGGATTTGAGTACGACTCTTCTGATGAAATTTTGCAGGAAATAAAGAGGGCAGTATCCTCTGCTTCCGAGGGCGCTCGCGGAACATTTTATCCTCAGGCCTTGCCGGATGCTCATCATGCTCTAGTTCGTGTTGGTGAGTGGCCATTATATCGGGTCGATGCGCTGGTTCGCCATGCGCAAGAACTTCAGTTGTGTGCATCTGCGGAATCAGTTTGTGTACGAATGAACCCGGAAACCGCAAAACGACTGCAACTAAACGATACTGCTACTGTATCTCAAGGCAATATTGAGATAACATTGCCTCTTAAATGCGATGAGCGTGTTGCACTGGATGTCGTTTGGGTTGCGAATGCATATCCTGAGACGGTTGACTTGGGACATTCTTTTGCGCAAATAACAATTAAGCACTAAATCAAGGTGAACGATGTTACATGATATCAGCCTATTATTGTGGATCATTCTTAAGATTCTCGTCATTGTTGTGCCGCTTTTATTAAGCGTCGCGTATCTTACCTATGCTGAGCGCAAGGTGATTGGTTATATTCAAGTTCGTATTGGACCCAACCGCGTTGGATTTCGAGGACTACTGCAACCAATCGCTGATTTAATTAAATTACTTAGCAAAGAAATTATTGTACCAACCCGTTCAAATCGATATTTATTCATTATTGCCCCTTTGTTTTCACTAACGCCAGCACTTGTTGGATGGGCTGTTGTGCCATTTGAACAAGGTATTGTGCTTGCAAACATTAATGCAGGCGTTTTGTTTTTATTTGCAATGAGCTCACTTGGTATCTATGGTGTATTGATTGCTGGTTGGGCATCTAATTCAAAATATGCAATGTTAGGCGCATTGAGAAGTGCGGCGCAAACAATATCTTACGAAATTGCAATGGGATTTGCATTTGTTGGTGTTTTAATAGCAGCGAATAGCATGAACCTCACAGACATCGTCATGTCCCAGCAAGGGGGCTTTTCTCATTGGTGGTGCCTGCCTTTATTACCTTTGTTTATGGTTTTTTGGATAGCAGGTATTGCTGAAACAAATCGAGCACCTTTTGATCTAGCGGAAGGAGAGTCTGAAATTGTTGCAGGCTTTCATGTTGAGTATTCAGCGATTGGTTTTGCTTTATTTTTCTTGGCCGAATATGCGAGCATGATACTGATTTCAATGGTCATGACGTTGTTGTTTCTTGGCGGCTGGTTATCACCGTTCGAAGGAATTCCATTTTTAAACGATCTATTCTTCTTTGTTCCGTCATTCGCTTGGCTGATGCTTAAAGTTGGATTCTTTCTTTTTGTCTATATTTGGATAAGAGCAACGTTTCCGCGTTATCGTTATGATCAGTTGATGCGTTTAGGATGGAAAGTTTTGATCCCGGTGACCATTGTGTGGGTTATTGTTACGGCCTTAATGGTATTGTCTCATGTTAAACCATGGTTTTAATGAATGAAAAAAATATATCGTTACGTTAAACATTATCTTCGAAGCTTTCTATTATTAGAATTGCTCGTGGGCCTGAAACTAACAGGTAAATATTTCTTTAAGAAAAAATTTACAGTTCAGTTTCCAGAAGAACAAACGCCCATTTCTCCTCGATTTAGAGGCATGCTCGCTTTAAGACGTTATCCCAATGGAGAAGAGCGTTGTATTGCCTGTAAATTATGTGAGGCAGTTTGCCCAGCTCTAGCCATTACCATTGAGTCTGCGCCCAGAGATGATGGGTCACGTCGTACCACACGGTATGATATTGACATGTTCAAGTGCATTAACTGCGGTTTATGTGAGGAGTCATGTCCTGTCGATTCAATTGTTGTGACGCCTATTCAGCACTATCATGTGTCCTCAAGAGGCCAAAATATCATGACAAAAGAAAAATTATTAGCCGTCGGGGATTTGCTGGAAGAAAGACTTGCAGCCGATAGGCAAGCAGATAAAGCGTACCGATAACGTGGGGTGGGTGATGCAATTCAATTTAGTTCAGATAATTTTTTATGTTTTCGCAGGGCTAACGATTGTTTCAGCAACGATGGTCGTGTTTCAAAAAAATCCAGTGCGATGTGTGTTGTTTTTAGTGCTGTCTTTTTTTGCGAGCTCCGTGTTATGGATCCTTGCTGAGGCAGAGTTCTTGGCCTTGATTTTGGTTTTGGTTTATGTTGGCGCCGTTATGACACTTTTCTTATTTGTTGTCATGATGCTTAATATTGATGCTGAGGTAATCAAGTCTAAAATTTACTATTATATTCCATTGGGACTTATTATTGTGGCATTTTCAGTCGGTTTTTTATTAAAAGCACTACCTCCAGGTATGATTGGCTCTGGTTCTGTAGAAACACAAGTTGCTAACCTAAGTAATACCGTTCAGTTAGGTCTTGTGTTGTATACCGATTATGTTTTTGCATTTGAAATTGCAGCGGCTATCTTATTGGTTGCCATTATTGCAGCAATTACACTGGCTCATCGCTCATCAAGTAATGCAAAACGTCAGAATGTTGTTGATCAAATGATGACGCGACCTGAAGATAGAGTAAAACTAGTGCCAATGAAATCAGCGTAATAATGAGGAAAATTAAATGATACCTGTAACGCACTATCTGATACTGAGTTCAATACTGTTTGGACTAAGCTTGGTTGGGATTTTATTTAATCGACAAAATGTGATTTTATTATTGGTTTGTGTCGAGCTGATGTTGCTCGCTGTCAATACTAATTTTATCGCTTTCTCCCATTATTATAGTCAAACCGCAGGACAAGTTTTTGTGTTTTTTATTTTGACAGTCGCTGCAGCAGAGGCTGCAATCGGGTTGGCCATTGTGTTGTTGCTGTATCGCAACCGTGGTGGTATTAACGTGAATAATATGAGTCATTTAAAAGGGTAGCCCTGTGAGTATGCTAACGTATTGTTTAATCATTGTTTTTTTGCCCCTGATGGGCTCGGTAATTGCGCTTTTTTTCAGAAAAGCGATTGGCAAAAGGGGTGCTCATGCCGTAACGATTACAGGGGTTGGTGTTTCTTTTGTTTTATCATTGGTTGTTGCCTACCAAATATTCTCAGGCTTAGCGCCTACCCTCGATACCAATTTATATACATGGGCAAGTGGAAGCAACTTGTTTTTCTATGCCTTTCATATGGGTTTTTTGATTGACCCACTAACGGTAACGATGATGGTTGTTGTTACGTTTGTGTCCTTATTAGTTCATATATACAGTATCGGTTATATGGCAGAGGATGACGGATATCAGCGTTTTTTTAGCTATATCTCTTTGTTCACTTTTATGATGTTGATGTTGGTTACATCAAATAATTTTTTACAGCTGTTTTTTGGATGGGAAGGGGTTGGACTTGTTTCATACTTGCTCATTGGTTTTTGGTACAACAAAGAATCTGCTATTCAGGGCAGCATGAAGGCATTTATTGTTAATCGAGTGGGTGATTTTGGATTTATTTTAGGAATAGGGCTCATTTTTACCTACACAGGCACCCTCGACTATGCAACAGTGTTTAAAACAGGGCCGATTTTGTCCCACGAGTCTCTTTCTATTTTTCAAGGGCATTCGTGGTCTGTTCTTACACTAACCTGCATTTTATTATTTATTGGCGCAATGGGTAAGTCAGCACAAGTACCTTTACATGTTTGGTTGCCTGAGTCAATGGAAGGCCCAACTCCCATTTCCGCACTCATTCATGCCGCAACAATGGTTACAGCAGGCGTGTTTATGGTGGCACGTATTTCTCCACTCATTGAGTTTTCTGAAACAGCATTAAGCTTTGTATTAGTGATTGGTGCAACGGGAGCATTATTCACAGGCATACTGGCCTTGGTCATGAATGATATTAAACGTGTTATTGCCTATTCAACATTGTCTCAGCTTGGATATATGATGGTTGCTATGGGTGCCTCTGCGTTTAGCGCGGGTATTTTCCATTTGTTGACGCATGCTTGCTTTAAAGCGTTGTTGTTTTTAGCCGCGGGTTCCGTAATCCTTGGTATGCATCACGAACAAGATATGCGAAACATGGGAGGATTGTGGCGTAAAATGCCCATAACCTACCTTACCTTTTTAATAGGGTCATTGGCTTTATGTGCAATCCCTCCTTTTGCTGGATTTTACTCTAAAGATACCATCATTGAAGCGGCTCAACTATCAACGATTCCAGGGCACGCTTATGCTTATATTTGCGTGGCACTCGGTGCGATGGTTACTGCACTTTATAGTTTTAGAGCATTATTTATGACCTTTCATGGCAAACCAAGGATGAGTGATAAAACCTTTGCGCATGTTCATGAATCACCCTGGGTTGTGTGGCTGCCGCTTGTGTTACTTGCTATTCCTTCTGTTGTTATCGGCTATGTTCTGTATATGCCAATGCTTTTTTCGAAACCAGCAATGCTGAGTCAATCATTGTTCGTATTGCCTGCGCATGATGTCATCGGGCATTTAGCGCATGAGGTTGTTTCTCCGTTGCAAAGTATGTTACATGCGTATCAATCCCCTGTCTTTTGGTTAACTTTACTGGGTGTTGTTATCAGCGTTTTTGCTTACCAATTATTCCCCGGCATACCTGCTCTGTTTGCACAGCGCTTTAGCTTGGTCTATCGCTTGCTCATAGATAAATATGGGTTTGATGCATTCAATGATTTGTTTTTTGTGCGGGGCGCTAAAGCGCTAGGACGCTTTTTTTATCGTGCAGGCGATCAACGTTTAATTGATGGCTTTTTCGTTAATGGAACTGGCAGAATGGTTCGATGGATGGCGCAAAGAACGCATGTTGTTCAAAGTGGTTATTTGTATCATTACATGATGGTGATGGTTTTAGGGTTGTTTGGATTTTTGTGCTGGTTATTACTCGCATAAATGTTTTACATAAGGTGAGGATATGCATCATTTACTCAATATTTTAATTTGGTTGCCCATTGTTGGTGGTGCTTTTGTGCTGATGACCAATGATGACGAGCACCCAAATGTTGCGCGTTATTTAACATTGTTTACCATTGTATTGAGCCTGGTGCTATGTGTGCCGCTGTTATCTGATTTTGATTTGACCCTGCCAGGCATGCAATTTGTTGAAGATATCCCGTGGATGCAATCGTTAGGTATTCATTATCATTTAGGAATAGATGGTCTTTCCCTGGTCTTGATAGTGTTGTCTATTTTCACCAATTTAATCGTGGTGCTTGCTACGTGGACAAGTATTAAAAAACGTATTGCCCAATATATGGCTTCTTTCCTTATTATGCAGGGGTTATTGGTCGGTGTTTTTTCATCAATGGATGCCATTGTTTTTTATATTTTTTGGGAAGCGACCCTCATCCCAATGTATTTGATTATTGGTATTTGGGGTTCTGATAATCGTGTTTATGCTGCAATCAAGTTTTTTCTCTATACGTTTTTAGGCTCTGTGCTGATGCTTGCCTCCTTTTTATATTTAGGTAATCTGACGGGGTCTTTTAATATCGAGACAATGTACGCAGTTAAATTAAGTATGACGGCGCAGACCCTGATCTTCATTGCTTTTTTTCTCGGATTTGCGATTAAAATCCCTATGTTTCCTGTCCATACGTGGTTGCCAGATGCACATACAGAGGCCCCAGCAGGGGGTTCTATTGTTTTGGCTGCAATTTTACTCAAGTTAGGGGCGTACGGGTTTATTCGGTTTGCATTGCCGATTGTTCCTGATGCATGCAATCATTACGCGGGAATTATGGTTGCACTGTCGTTAATTGCAGTTGTTTATGTGGGACTTGTAGCGGTCGTTCAGCAGGATCTTAAACGACTCATAGCCTATTCATCGATTTCGCACATGGGTTTCGTAACGTTGGGTTGTTTTGCATTTTATGCAATGGCTGATGATACAAGTATGCGCAGTGCTAGCATGGTGCTCGAAGGCGCTATTATTGTTATGATTTCGCATGCTTTTATATCAAGCGCAATGTTTGCCGGGGTTGGATTTATCTATGATCGAATGCACACCCGACGTATTAGCGATTTTGGTGGTATTGTAAATACAATGCCAATTTTTGCATCTTTCTTTATTCTATTTGCGATGGCGAATGCAGGACTCCCGGGTACTTCTGGCTTTGTCGGTGAGTTTATGGTGATTTTAGGCAGTGTTAAAGCAGGGTTTTGGGTTGCATTTTGGGCTGCTACAACGCTCATTATTGGTGCCTCATATACTTTGTGGATGGTAAAACGTGTTATTTGGGGGCCCATAGCGAATAAGCAAGTTGAAGCACTAGAAGACCTCTCTCGGTTTGAACTGAGTGCTTATATTCTTTTAGCTACCGCTGTGATCGCTATGGGGGTATATCCAAAACCTGTTTTGGATTATGTGCATCAAACGGTTAGTTATACGTTGGCACAAGCAGATAAATCAAAAGTGCAAGGTTAATATCACATGACTGGATTACTTAATAATTTTCAATTCGCAATGCCTGAGGTAATTGTTCTTATCTCGGTAATTTTGGCCTTGTTGGGCGGACTATTCTTTAAGCGAGAGGGACATGTTCTCGCCTTAGTTATCGGTTCACTTGGTTTAATTCTTGCTGCTGCCTGTAGTTATTTGTTTATAGGGCAAGAGCCAACGGTCATTTTTAATGGCCTATTTATCAGCGATGATATTGCTCACCTAATGAAATTATTTATTTATCTTTCAGTTTTTTTGAGCTTTTTTTATGCGCGTGATTACTTGGGTGATGTGAGTATTATTCGCAGTGACTATTATGTTCTTGGCTTGTTTTCTACATTGGGAATGATGGCACTGGTTTCAGCGCATCATTTGCTGACCATCTATCTTGGACTTGAATTGCTCTCCTTGCCGTTATACGCAATGACTGCAATGCAACGAAACTCAGGTGATAGTTCAGAAGCCGCAATGAAATATTTCGTGATGGGCGCAATAGCTTCAGGCATGATGCTCTATGGGATTTCTTTGCTCTATGGCGCTACAGGACAATTAGAGTTACAGGCAATTGCCACATATTTACAAACTGATGGTCAGTCAGAGCAAGCCCTTGTATTGTTCTCTATGGTGTTTATTGTCGTTGGCATAGGGTTTAAACTTGCAGCTGTCCCTTTTCATATGTGGGCACCTGATGTTTATGCGGGCGCACCGACACCTGTTACGTTGTTTATTAGTGCAGCACCTAAAATTGCAGCATTGGGTATGGCCCTGCGTTTATTAACAATAGCGTATATGCACCAAGCCCCTGCTTGGCAACCCCTGGTGCTTGTGATGGCCTTACTCTCCACGTGCATTGGTAATCTTTTTGCTATTATTCAAACAAACATAAAACGTTTATTTGCTTATTCAGCTATTGCTCATCTCGGATATGCTTTGTTTGGTATCCTGGCAGCGAATGCTAATGGATATGCTGCAGCTTTATATTATGTTCTTATTTACTCTTTGATGACGGTAGGTGCATTTGGCCTCGTTTTATTGTTGTCAAAGGCGGGAGCAGATATCAATGAAATATCTGATTTGAAAGGCTTAAATAAACGCAATCCATGGCTTGCTTTTTTGATGATGGTTATTCTTCTTTCGATGGCAGGAATTCCCCCAACCGTAGGATTTTTTACTAAGCTTTTAGTTTTAAAGGCATTGGTTGATGTTCACATGGTTTGGGTTGCTGTTTTAGGGCTGCTATTTGCTGTTATTGGTGCTTTTTACTATTTGCGCATCATCAAAATAATGTATTTTGATGACGCTAACGATACCGCTCCAATTAAGCTTTCCCGCATGGCCTTATGTGTGTTCTCAATGAATGGCTTGTCCTTATTGTATTTAGGAATTTTCCCTGGCACATTGATTACCGTGTGCTTTAATGCCTTTTCAGGATAGTGTTAGCAGGGCTCTAGCCCGCATTGGTCCTCATCATAGCACAGCAGGTTATCCATTCTTGAACTTAACGTCGCTATAGAGAGCGGATGGTTCCGACGACATCGATTCAATAATACAACTTTTGCTTATAGGTGAACCTGCAAACATACTGGCTGATGATAATGCTATCCCTCGGGTTTTAGAGACCGTGCGGGCTACCTCTGCTTTTGCTTCGGGAGGAGAGAACCATGGGCTTGGGTCGGGAGCGGTTTTTGGTTTTTTGGGTATAGGTGATCCTGTTTGTGGAGCACTTGGATATGTATCGCTAAATAAATTGACTGTATTGGGAAATGAAACACGGCTGTTCCCTCTGAGGTGTAGTCGTTTAAAATTAGTTAATACACTGCAGGTAGAACAGCAAAGTTTTCCTAACCCAATGTTTATGGGAGGGGATTCATCGGAGATGGTGTCGAGCGGCGTTTTTTTAATTTCTTGTAAGTAATAAGCGATCAGCTGTTCTGCATGAAAATATTGAATGTCTTGAGATGGGTATTGTTGTTTAAATCGATGCACAACAAAGGCGGTCTCTTTCATGGAGTGCATTTCTATTCCATAGAATTCATCGCCATCCTCAGTCTCAAATTGATGAGGAATTAAAAAAGTTACGCTGGAGTGCTCATGACCCATAAGCGTTTTTATCTCATCGGTGGAAAAATTATCAGTCTTGTGGGAGATTGAAGGGATTGCTTCAGAATTCGTGGTGGATTGAATTAGTTTAGTCAACGCTTGGGATAAAATGAACGACTTTTGAAATAGTCCGCCTTTTGAATCAAGTCGTTGTATGGTTGTTTCATGGGACTGTTGACCAGGAGTTTTTAGCGCCTCACGGACAATGCTCAGTTTGTCTTTTAATGCATTAATAATCGCGGTTGAATTCGAGGCGCTTGAACAATTGGCGGCAATAATTAATTCACTGTCAAGCATGGTTACTGCAGTACAAACAGACAATTTGCTACTCATACTAAGCAAACGGGATAAGCTATCATAGCGGCGCTGTTTGCGTTCTTCGACAAAATAAACCCGTCGATCCGACGAATCAGCCTCTGCAACTGAGAGGTTAAACAGATCAGTTGATGGGATTGAAAGAATAGATTGAAAATCCTTAAATTGAATCGATTCCTCAAGAAGCTCACTCACTAAAGTATGTTTAGTAAATTGCTTCGCAATGGTTGCAATGTGACCTGTAATATGCGACTTAATTTGATTAGGTTCCAATTCAATACAATCGTACATGCTATTGTACAAATTTTGAATAAAATAAATGAAGGAGACATTGTTGCGGATAAGCTCGGTGATCGCATGGTTAATACGAGGTTGCGCTCTTTTTTGTTCTCTAGTAGAGAGGAGAGCAAGAAATAAATGATTCAGCGTGGACGATAAAGTTTGACGAATATGATTCATCATTTCACTTTCTTCAGCCTCATATGAGTCAGTTTCTTCCGGGTTGGCGGATAGGGCTGTTGCTGATCGTTTGAGCGAGTTTTCAGATTTCATATTCATAGTACTCGGTGCCATTGCGTCATCTACGCGGGGTATGAGGCGATCAGAAAAATGATCAGATTGGGTGGGGGCTTCTGTTTGAAGAATATCTTCATTAACATCACTTTTTTTAGCTTTCATCATATGGGCGACTCATTAATGTGCAAATAATAACTACATATACCATTTATTGTCACGTTGATCAATAAGTTGAGTTCAGCTTATGAGGTTTCAGCTTCTGCTGCACAAGCAATGAGCTTTCCGAGCAGGTGCATTTAATTGAAATCTAGGCGCCTTAAGATGTAAACATAAACTGATTAAAAAACGATTTTAATAAATCGCTTGCATCAAGGCATTTCTATACGTATAATTGGCCTCAGTTGATGCGGGGTGGAGCAGCCTGGTAGCTCGTCGGGCTCATAACCCGAAGGTCGTAGGTTCAAATCCTGCCCCCGCTACCACTAATATTAACCCCATTTATGGGGTTTTTTATTATCTAGCATACAAGGGTTTATGATATTACGCGAGATAGAGGATTTAATACGCCCAAGCATCGAGCGAATGGGTTACGAACTGTGGGGTTGTGAATACTTAAAACAAGCTCATTCTGGAATGCTGCGAATTTTTATTGATTCAGACACCGGCATCGGTATTACTGATTGTGAACAAGTAAGTCGTCAAGTAAGTGCATTGCTCGATGTTCACGATCTAATTCCTGGAGAGTATCGATTAGAAATATCATCTCCAGGTATTCCTAGGCCTTTATTTTATCCGCACCAGTATCAACGGTATATCGGGCAAAAGGTCCAGATTAGATTAAGTCGTATGGTTTCGGATAGGCGAAATATCACAGGCGTTGTTCTGTCGGCGGATGAAGCACGATTAACTTTATTGGTTGATGAAACAGAACTTGAGTTTCTATTTTCGAACATTCTAAAGGCAAGTTTGATTGTTGAGCGAGGCACAGCATGAGCAAAGAACTGTTATTGGTTGCTGAAGCATTATCCAATGAAAAAGGCGTAAGTAAAGAAGTTGTTATTGAAGCAATTCAGGCTGCGCTTGAGTCGGCCACACGTAAGTTATGTGGCATGGAGATGGGTTTTCGAGTAAAACTTGATCCACGATCTGGCGAATATGAAACATTTCAATATTGGGATGTTGTTGAAGATGACGCCGTTATACTTTTCCCTGAGCATGAGCTCACCTTAAGCCAAGCAAAACTCCGTGTACCCGACATCACAGTTGGCGGTCGAATCGAAGAGCCTCGTCCTTCGATTGAATTTGGTCGAATCGCGGCACAAACAGCACGTCAAGTTATTGTTCAGAAAATTAGAGAAGCCGAACGCCAACTGATTGTTGATCAGTTTAAGAGTAAAATCGGTCAGCTAATCTATGGTACGGCCAAGAAGGTAACGCGCGATAACATTATCGTTGACTTAGGTGGCGGAAAAGCTGAAGCAGTTTTGTCTCGAGCAGATATGTTGCCTCAGGAAATGTTTCGAACAAACGATCGCGTCAGAGCTTATCTTTATTCCATTGCCGACCAGGCTCGCGGACCACAACTATTGGTAAGTCGAGTTTGCAAAGAAATGTTGATTGAATTATTTCGCATTGAAGTACCTGAAATTGGTGAAAACATCATTGAAATCAAGGCTGCAGCACGGGAGCCTGGCAGTAGAGCAAAAATTGCCGTAAAAACAAACGACGGCCGAATTGATCCTGTGGGTGCATGTGTTGGTATGCGTGGCGCTAGGGTTCAAGCTGTCTCTAGTGAGCTAGGTGGCGAGCGCGTCGATATTATTTTGTGGGATGACAATCCTGCTCAGTTGGTTATTAATGCTATGGCGCCAGCGGAAATTTCATCTATTGTTGTTGATGAAGATTCACATACCATGGACCTTGCTGTTCATAGCGCTCAATTGTCGCAAGCCATTGGACGTAATGGTCAAAATGTTCGGTTGGCAAGTCAATTAACTGGCTGGACACTTAACGTGATGACGATTGAAGATTTTGAAGGTAAAAATAAAGAAGAATCTTCTAAAACAACACAATTGTTTATCAGTGCATTAAAAATTGATGAAGAAATTGCAACTTTACTTGTTGCGCACGGCTTTTCTTCACTAGAAGAAATAGCCTATGTTCCGAAAGATGAGTTATTGGCCATTGATGGGTTTGATGATGAAATTGTGGAAGAATTGCGTAACCGTGCCAATGACACTTTGTTAACACAAGCATTGACAGGCGAAACCAGTGAGGTTAATGAACAGGCTGCTTCTTTAGCATCTCTTGACGGGATGACCAAAACAGTATTAGACAGTTTATTGGACATGGGAATTAATACAGTCGATGCATTAGCTGAACTCTCAGTTGATGAGTTGCTGGGCATTAAAGGGTTAACTGAAGAAAAAGCTGGGGCGCTCATCATGAAGGCCCGCGCATCTTGGTTTTAATATAAGAGTTATTAGCCGTGAGGGCTAAAAAGGGGATAAATAATGGCGGATGTGACGGTTAAACAATTGGCTCAGGTTGTTGGAATTCCAACAGAGCGTTTATTGAACCAGTTACAAGAAGCTGGGATGCTGATTCACGACGAGCTTCAGACAATAAATGAAGATCAAAAGCGTATATTGCTCGCTCATTTAAAGAGGGGCAGCTCTGTTGCTACAACAGAGCAATCTTCGGCTTCGGCTGACCGTATCACTTTGCGCAGAAAAAGTGTTTCGCAGATGACACTTGGGCAGGATATACACGCAGGAAAAACAATTAATATTGAAGTCAGAAAAAAACGTGTATATGTAAAAGCTCCAATCGTAGAGGAAACGCCGCCTGAACCTGAAGTTGTAATTGAAGCGCCTTCTGTAACTGTTGAACAGGACATAAACGAATCTGATGTATTGGCTGAGCCAATGGAATTGAACACTGACGTCGATACAACCGATGGTGTTGAATTGTCAGAATCACGCGACGATATTGTTACTGCTGATGGGATGCCCGTGTCAGAACCTCCGGCTGCATCTGAAGCGCCCCGACCTGAAAAAAAGAAAAAAGTTTCCAGTGCACCTGAAGCCGATGCGCCTCGTGTAGACCCTAAAAAAGCAAAGAAAAAAGTAAAATATGCTCCAACATTACATGGTGATGGTGAGCAAGATGGTTCCGGACATGCCAGACGTAATAAATCTAAAAAACGTAGGGGTCATGAGAAATCGGATAAATATCGTGAAGCTGAAGAAGCGTTAACGCATGGTTTTGCAATGCCAACTGCTCCTGTGATTCGCGAAGTACTTGTGCCAGAAACCATTACGGTAGCTGAACTGGCAAAACGCATGTCTGTGAAGGTTGCCCAAGTAATTAAAGTCATGATGGGTCTTGGTGCTATGGCGACAATTAACCAAGTCATCGATCAAGAGACTGCAATTATTGTTGTTGAAGAAATGGGCCATACAGCCCGCGCATTCCAAGAAAATGCTATAGAAATTGGCTTACAGGATGAACAACATCTTGACAGCGCTGCTAACGAAGCACGAGCACCTGTAGTGACAATCATGGGTCATGTTGATCATGGTAAAACTTCTCTTTTAGATTATATTCGACGGACAAAAGTTGCCGCAGGTGAAGCGGGTGGTATTACACAACATATTGGTGCCTATCATGTAGAAACACCCAAAGGTGATATTACTTTTCTGGATACACCAGGACATGCCGCTTTTACGGCTATGCGTGCACGTGGTGCAGGTGCAACTGATCTTGTTGTTTTGATTGTTGCCGCGGACGACGGTGTTAAACCTCAAACAATAGAAGCCGTTCAACATGCGAAAGCTGCAAAAGTTCCAATGATTGTTGCGGTTAATAAAATGGATAAGCCGGGCGCTGATCCAGAGCGTGTGCTAAATGAACTCGGAAATTATGAGGTCATCCCTGAAGCATGGGGTGGTGATACAATGTTTGTTAATATTTCTGCTAAAACAGGTGAAGGCATTGATGCCTTGTTGGATGCAATTTTATTGCAGGCAGAAGTCCTTGAGTTAACGGCTAATCGGAATAGTCCTGCGAAGGGCGTTGTTATTGAATCTCGCTTAGATAAAGGCAGAGGACCTGTTGCAACTATTCTTGTTCAGAACGGCACCTTAAGAAAGGGTGATATTCTTTTGGCAGGGCTTCAATATGGACGTGTTCGTGCATTGGTCAGTGATAATGGAACCTCCGTCGACAGTGCGGGGCCATCGATTCCTGTAGAGGTTATTGGCTTGTCGGCAATCCCGCACGCAGGGGACGAAGCCATCGTTGTTCCTGATGAAAAACGTGCACGAGAAGTGGCTCTCTTTAGACAGGGTAAATTCAGAGATGTTAAGTTGGCAAGACGTCAGAAAACCTCACTTGAGGGTATTTTCGAAAATATGACGCAGGCTGGTTTGAAGGCCCTAAATATCGTCTTAAAAGCGGATGTACAAGGCTCTATCGAAGCAATTACGGATGCGTTGGTTAAACTTTCAAATGAAGAAGTCAACGTAACAATTGTTGGAACGGGTGTTGGTGGTATCACAGAATCCGATGTTCATTTAGCGATTGCGTCGAATGCTATTTTGATAGGCTTTAACGTTCGTGCCGGCGCAGGTGCGAGAAGGCTTGCTGAAACAGAATCTGTTGCATTGCATTATTACAGTGTTATTTACGATATCGTAGACCAAGTTAAAGCGGCCTTATCGGGTATGCTTGCTCCGACATTTAAAGAGCAAATTGTTGGTGTTGCAGAGGTCCGAGATGTATTTCGTTCTCCAAAAATTGGTGCTATTGCCGGTTGCATGGTTGTTGAGGGTCAAATTCGCCGCAATAATCCAATCAGAGTGTTACGTAATAATATTGTGATTTATGAAGGTACACTTGAATCACTACGTCGATTCAAAGATGATGTGTCTGAAGTACGGCAAGGGTTTGAGTGTGGTATAGGGGTCAAAAATTATAATGATGTCAAACCTGGTGATTCCATTGAAGTGTTTGAAACCATTGAGATCAAGCGAGATTTATGAGCGCCGATTTTAAACGTACAGATCGCATCGCTGAAATGATGCAGAGAAAGCTGAGTCATTTGATTCAGCAAGAGGTAAGTGATCCACGTTTGCCTAAGTTTATAACGATCTCAGATGTTAAAGTTGCCAATGATTTAAGTCATTCAAAGATCTATTTTACCGTGCTTCATGATGATCCAAAGCAAATTGAAATGATATTAAATCAATCTGCTCCGATTTTAAGAAAAGCCTTATCGCGTACCTCAACCTTACGTACCGTACCTCAGCTGCATTTTGTTTACGATGCTTCTGTTGATTATGGTAAACGGTTAAGTCGCCTAATTGATGAGGTTAATCCTCCTGAAAGCGATGTCAACGAGTAAGCGTTATATTGCTCAAGTCGTGAATGGTATTGTTCTTGTGAATAAGCCACAAGGCTTGAGTTCAAATGCTGTTTTGCAACGTGTTAAACATCTTTTTAAAGCAAAAAAGGCAGGTCATACCGGAAGTTTGGACCCATTGGCTACGGGCATGTTACCGATTTGCTTTGGAGAGGCTACTAAATTTTGTCAATATATTTTAGACGCTGATAAATGCTATGAAGCCACTGGTCTCTTGGGTATTACAACAGACACGGGTGACTCCATGGGCCAAGTGATTTCAGAAGCAAGTGCTTTGTCAGTCTCGGAACATCACTTACGTGAAATATTGCCTTCATTTTTGGGAGAGATTCAACAAGTTCCTCCCATGTATTCGGCGTTAAAACACCAGGGGAAACCGCTCTATCATTATGCGCGTCAAGGGATTTCAATTGAACGTCCAGCGCGTACGCTTGTTATTTCTGATCTGATGCTTAATGCGTTTGAAAATCCTTCGTTTGATTTAACGATTACCTGTAGTAAAGGCACGTATATTCGCTCATTGGTCGAATCCATTGGTGATGCATTGCAAGTGGGTGCACATGTGACTCGTTTGCATCGGACGTATACCGCAGGATTTGAGGGTGAGCGCATGTATACTTTGGATGAATTAATAAACTATTCTGAGCCCCAATTAATAGAAACTTTGTTGCCCATGGATAGAGCTGTTATGCATTTGCCTTCATGTGTTATTTCATCAGATAATCTAGCGGTCCTTCGTAATGGGCAACAAGTTATATTTTCTTCAACATCAATTGCTCCCGGATTAGTACGTCTTTATGAGGTATCAGGTGAATTTCTAGGACTGGGCGAGTTGTTGGATAGTCAAACGTTGGTATCAAAACGTTTATTTGCGTTTGAATCTGTTCATCAAGTTATCTGACCTCCACTAGACGTTTACTTGCTTATCACTTTCCAAGTGATTGATATGATCATTGATTTGCTCAGTGCGATGACGATGAACCCCTTTATGAAATGCAAATAATCCTGTAGCGGTTAATGTAGCACTAACACCAAGTGTTACACCCGGTACAATTATTCCTCCCAAGCCAAGAACCAATGCGGCTATAGAGAGCGTTCCTGTTGCAGCACCAAGCAGTGTTGCAAGGATACTTATCATTTGCAGCGAGGAATCTTCTACCCTGTGGCACTGTGAAGCATTCTGAGATCCCTCGCTGTGCTTGGGATGACGTATGGAGTGGGGGGTTACTACAAACCTCAAAAATGCTTTAAATCAGATCAAAATGCGTGTATAATGCCGCAAGTAGATTCATGAGGTCTTATTTATTGCAATAATAAATAATGCAAAACGAATTAAGCGTCCTTTAGTCATTGCCTCCAGTGGTGGTGGTGGTCATATTGCCGCAGCAAAGGGCATTATTGATGAACTAAAACATCATGATCATATCGAACTGCTTAATCATAAACTTAACCGTTATTCTGATCGAAAACCTAATCCAATTCGGACACTGTTTAAATCTACGCTTTATCTGACTTCTTTTAGCATTATTTCAAAAGCTTCGGCGTGGTTGCATCAACAAATAGGCGCCCATAACGTATTAGAGGCAACTTCTTTTTGGGAAGAAATGAAGTACTTGCAGGACCCAGCGCGTAATCCGCTTGAGCGCCCTTATGTTGATTTACTTTTAGATTTTTATACCTTCGGGTATGAAATGACAGCTATTTTTAATGCATTACAGCGTGGGGATAAAATCAAAGAACTTTTATCCACGGTCAACAAACAAGCAGCCAATGATCAAATCCATTATGTGTTCATCAAATCAAGAATGATTGAGCACTTGAAAAATCAAGCTGAACAAGGTACACCATATACATCGATTATCTCGACACAACCACAGTCTTTAGGCGCGCTGTGTGA
This sequence comes from Legionellaceae bacterium, assembly GCA_947504875.1. GTDB lineage: Bacteria > Pseudomonadota > Gammaproteobacteria > Legionellales > Legionellaceae > CANNJI01. The sequence goes on along the minus strand of CANNJI010000004.1, from coordinate 1,432 downwards.
TGCTGTTGAATGGTATAATGAAACGTATGTACCAAATCAAAATGCGCGATTAGCCTCTATTCAAAGTCGTATCATTGAGCTCAAAGAAACCATTCAAATGATAGAGCGTTCTATAGATGAAAACGCATCATTTTATACGCAATGGTTTAAATTCACGTGGTTTCAATTGCTTACTTTACATCTTGCAAAGCGGTCATTAAATTTACTTCAAAATGAAACAGCGCATATCAGTGAAAACCTGAAACCGCTTCAGATTCATGAATATATGACCGACTTACCGACACAAGGAGCGGTTCATTTTTCATCCTCTCTGGAGCGGTTGACCATAAAACAACGACAATACCTTAATGTCTACTGCGTGGGTAAGCCAAATGCGGAACTTACGGCATTATCTGACTTAAAGCTTTATCCGCTTAGTGTTGAAGAAAATCCCATGTTACGAGAAGCTTTTCGAGACAGTGTACGGTTGAAGGCTTATGCTCATCATGTAAAAATGAGCGTACCTTTTGCGAAGGGGGAAATCATGTGTCATCGTGAGATCCCTGCTGCTGCAAAAGTTGCATCAATCATGTTGGGATCATTAGGAGGAGACGCTTCTGCAGCTTATATACTTCCTCTATTAAATAAAGGTTATGCCCCTATTTTTGTATTTGGTGCACAAGGAAATCAAACCATCATGGATATGATAGAGCGTCTTCCCGAGGGGAAAAGAAAAAATATTATTGCGCTCGGGAATCAGCCGGATACAACGATAGCTCCAATTATGACACGCAGTGATTGTGTCATCACACGCAGTGGAGGCTTAAGCACCATGGAGCAAATGGCCTTACCCATTATTCAGAATAAATTGGTGCTTATTCATCATAAAAATCCTGAGCCAGGTGCTCATGTGCTCACGTCAGGTCTGCCATGGGAAGATGGAAATGCTGACTGTATGATTAAGCATTTTGAGCTGCATCATGTGGTTGCGAAAAAAACCTGTCCTCGCTTAATCTACCAAGCATTGTCAAGCAAACAACAGGTGATTGAATTAACAAACAAAGAAGAGTCCAGCGCCAGGATTCATCACAATGGTATGGGGTAGTGTGTCGCTGACTTGAAATCTACAATATCCATTTGGACTAGGTGTGCACTGGCTTGGGATATAGCGTGCTGATGAGGTTTTAATCCCGGCGTTTTCGTATATTTGATAGGGTACTTTTGTGCTGATGGTTAGCATGGTTGCTTGAACAGGAAAAATTTGGCAAGTCAATGGTCCTGAACTATCTAAACAAAGACTGACCTCGTAAGTCTCTTGAGATCAAGTCCTAAAGTTGCTGTAAAGATCCATTTTTATCCTCACCCCTAATTTTTTACTGATTAATTGCAATCACATTACTTTGAGTTTCAGCAGCATTTTTTTCGTTTTTCCATTCCCAAAACTCAGTCATAT
>CANNJI010000003.1 GCA_947504875.1 Legionellaceae bacterium | reverse complement strand
TTCATCAATATCATGTTCTGATTGATAGGTATACCAAACGCCTTCAGGATAAATAACAAGACACGGCCCAAGCCCACAACGACCAAGACACCCTGATTGGCTTACTCTAATTTTTCCTTCACCATGCAAGTTAAGGGCCTGAAGCTTTTCTTTTGCCCTATCAAAAAAGGGCTTGCCGCCATGATTAGCACAACAGGCTTTTCCCTCTGGTTTTTGATTGGTACATAAAAAAACATGTTTCACATAATGCATTAATGCAATTCAACCTTCTGTTTTAATTTAAGTCCGGGCTTAAAAGTAACAACCCTTCTTGCCAATACAGGCACATTTTCGCCTGTTTTAGGATTCCGCCCAGGACGCTCAGGCTTGTCCCGTAACATAAAGTTACCAAAACCAGACAATTTAACGGCATGACCAGACTCAAGTGCCGAGCGTATCACTTCAAAAAAAGTATCCACAAGAACCTTCGCCTCAGGTTTTTCTATTGACAACGCGTCACATAAAGAGTCCGTCAACATGGCTTTGCTTAATGCATTCACGATTAATCCCTTAATATAATGGCCAATTTATCCCTTAACGCCTCAAGTATAGCATCTATTATTGTATTTATCTCACCATCTGTAAGTGTACATCCTTCATTTTGTAAGGTCATCGCAATAGCAATACTTTTTTTACCTTGAGGGATCCCTTCTCCTGCATAATGATCAAAAACATTAAACGCTTTGAGTTGATGCTCAGAAACAACTTGTCGAACAAGATGTTCTATGTCTCCAGCAGGGATCTGTTCGTCAACAAGTAACGATAAATCCCGCCGAATAGAAGGATATTTAGAAATAGGCTGATACCGCGATGACACAGCGGATGGTAGTTCATCAAGCGATAATTCAAAAAGCATCACATCAAAAGCAACATCAAAGGCATCTGCAAGTCGCGGATGTAAAACTCCTAACCAACCCACAGGTGTTTCACCCAAGTATATGCGGGCAGATTTTCCAGGATGCAACACTTCATTTAACTCAGCTTTAAAAGAAAGCAAAGATGCCCAACCCATGCTGTGAAAAACAGACTCAAGATCACCTTTAACATCATAAAAGTCATACGTTCTGGTTGCCTCACTCCAATTAAGCCCACCTGTTTCACCCGCCAAAAGACCAGCAACAACTTGCTTTTCTTTTACAACACCCTGTGTAACCTGAAAAACAACACCCGCCTCAAAACACTGAACGGTTGTTTGCTGTCGATGAACATTATGCATCATGGTTGCCAATAAGCCTGGCCAAATACTGACCCGCATTTCAGACAACTCTGAAGAAATGGGATTAACAAGTGCTATTTTTTCAACTTCTGGATACAAAACAGCATGTAATTCGGGATCAACAAAACTGTAGCTTATCGTCTCATGATACCCTCGTGCAATTAAATGCTTCATGATGTGCTGAGTCCGCTTGAAGTTTAAACTCACGTGACCAGCGCGAAAAGGAGCAAAAATTGGAGCTGAATGCAGTTGATCATAACCATACAATCTCATCACTTCTTCAACCAAATCAACAGCCAGCGTTAAATCAAAACGATAGGAAGGGGTTTTGACTCGCCAGGGAATAGATGCGTGTTCAACAACAAGCCCTAACGACTCAAGCATTAAAATCATTTGGTGATGAGGAATACTTACCCCTGTTAATGCTTCCACTCGACTCGGATCAAAATCAATCGTCTGTTGATTGATTGAATACACTTCTGATTGAGCAATCGTCACAGGACCAACGGATCCCCCAACAATAGATATCAGTAAAGCAGTCGCTCGCTCTAACGCTGCGACCTGAAATGTTGGGTCGACTCCCCGTTCAAATCGCATCGCGGCATCCGTAGAAAGGCCGTAAGAACGGGCAACGCCTGCTAATGTAAGCGGATTAAAAAAAGCACTTTCCAAAATAATGTCTGTTGTATCTGCATGAACAGAACTATGAAGCCCCCCCATTATCCCTGCCATGGCAAGTGGGCCGTTATCGTCAGCAATCACGAGGACTTTTTCAGTAAGAAGAATATCTTGTTCATTCAATAAAGTGAGCTGCTCAGCAGTTTGCCCCATACGCACGTGCAAATCACCTTTAACACCAGATGCGTCATACGCATGCATAGGAACGCCGAGTTCCAACATAACGTAATTGATCACATCAACAACCGGATGGCGCACTTTCACGCCCGCTCTGCGTAACCGTTCTTTTAGCCAAAGAGGCGTTTGGGCATGGGGATTAATCGCATGAATTTCACGCGTTGCAAAATAAGTGCAGGCATTGGGCGCATTGAGATGAATGGCTCGAGCAACAGAATGATTAATGGATATCGGTGTTGCTTGATAATCGTTAAAAGGCATACGACTTAATGCCGCAACCTCACGCGCAATTCCGCGGATACTAAAACAATCACCACGATTAGGTGTTAGATCAATATCAATCACATGGTCATCAAGTGAAAGATACTCTCGTATCGATTGGCCTATGGGTGCATCCTCAGGCAATTCAATGATTCCTTCTGACTCATCATCGAGTCCAAGCTCTGTAGAGGAACACAACATCCCTTGAGAGAGCTCGCCACGCAGGGTTGATTCTTTGATGTGAATATTTCCAGGCAAATGTGCCCCAGGTAAAGCCAAAGCCACCACAAGGCCTGAGCGTACATTGGACGCGCCGCAAACAATTTTAAGTCGCGTATTTTGCCCGGTATCAACTTCACATAACGTCAATTTATCGGCTTGAGGGTGGCGCTTTGTTTCAACAACACGCGCGACAATCACCTCATTAAATTCACCAGCAACAGGACTGGTGCTATCAACTTCAAGCCCTGCTTGTGTCAGTAATGCTGATAATTTTTGAGTGGTTAATGACGGATTAACCCATTCCCGTAGCCATGACTCACTTACTTTCATCAAAAATATCCTAAAACTGTTTTAAAAAATTGAGATCATTCTCAAACATCATACGTAAATCATCAATTCCAAAATACAACATCGCCAAACGATCCATGCCCATACCAAAAGCCCAGCCTTGGTATACATTGGGGTCGATATGAACAGCAGATAATACGTGAGGATGCACCATTCCACATCCAAGCACTTCAAGCCATCCGGTAAATTTGCATGATCGACACCCTTTACCTTCACACTGAACGCATGCAATATCAACTTCAGCCGAAGGCTCTGTAAATGGAAAATACGAAGCCCGAAACCGAATGTCAACGTCACGCTCAAAAAAATAAGAAAAGAAATCATGAAGCAAACCTTTTAGGCCTGCCATGGTAACCCCTTTATCAATGTACAAGCCTTCAACTTGATGAAACATCGGGGTGTGGGTCATGTCGGATTCGCATCGATACACACGACCTGGTGCAATCAGTCGAAATGGAGGGGCCGAGGTTTCCATGGTTCTAATTTGTACAGAAGAAGTGTGTGTACGCAATACACGGCCATCTCCAAAATAGAAGGTATCATGCATGGTACGCGCTGGGTGATGCGCCGGAATATTAAGTGCTTCGAAATTATAAAATTCAGTTTCTATTTCAGGGCCTTCAACCAAATCAAAACCCATTCGACTAAAGTAATCATAAATACGGGCTTTCACTATGGATACGGGATGCATCGATCCCACTTGCGTATATCGACCCGGCAGGGTTACGTCTAAACATTCCGTTCTCAGTTTTTCTTGCAGTAACTGTTCTTTTAACTCAATAAGTTTTTGTTCTATTCGAGCGCTGATGTCTCGTTTCGCATGATTAACAAGCTGGCCCATTTTAGGCTTGTCTTCAGCTGAAAGATGAGCCAACCCTTTCAATAAATCAGTAAGTCGTCCTTTTTTCCCTAAAAAATCCACGCGAATGGTATCTAAAACACTCAGATTATTCGCCGCGGCAATCAATTCAAAGGCTTCATTTTGTAATGTAATAATGTCTTGCATGGTTTAAAGTCCGTCAGTAAAAAGGGGCCGAAGCCCCTTTTAATTTTGCATTGTGGATGGTTTACAATCCTAAAGCTGTCTTAGCTTGCATTGCAACAGCAGCAAATGCGTCTTTATCATGAACAGCCATGTCAGCAAGCACTTTACGATCAAGCTCGATGGCTGCTTTTTTCAAGCCATCAATTAATCGACTGTAAGACAAACCGCATTCACGGGCTTGGGCATTGATTCGTGTGATCCATAGTGCACGAAATTGACGTTTTTTCTGACGACGATCACGATAGGCGTATTGACCTGCTTTAATAACAGCCTGTTTTGCAACCCGATATACACGGCTTCTCGCGCCGGAATACCCTTTGGCTAGAGCCAACACCTTTTTATGGCGGGCTTTCGCGGTAACACCTCGTTTAACTCTTGGCATAATTCATTCCTCCCCTTAACTACCGTGCATCATACGTGAAGCCAAACGTGCATCGCATGTCTTCAATGTACCTGATGAAACGCGTAAATTACGTTTCTGCTTGGTGGATTTTTTGGTGAGAATATGATTACGATAAGCACCACGACGTTTGATCGCTCCACTTGCTGTTTTGCGAAAACGCTTACACGCTCCGCGATGTGACTTTAATTTTGGCATAACCAAGAACTCCGCATTAAACAACATCTAAAATTAACTGTTTTATTTGAAACAATTAATCACTATTTTTTCTTCGGGGATAAAACCATAAGCAATTGGCGACCTTCCCGCTTCGCTTGTTGCTCAACAACAGCAAACTCTGCTGTGTCTTGCTGCAAACGCTCAAGAATTTTCATACCAAGCTCCTGGTGAGCCACTTCACGACCGCGAAAACGCAGGGTGACTTTGACTTTATCTCCATGATTCAGGAAACGGACCAGGTTGCGTAGCTTGACCTGGTAATCTCCATCTTCCGTCGTAGGACGGAATTTTAGCTCTTTGATTTGAATTTGCTTCTGCTTCTTCCGAGCTTCTGCTTGCTTTTTACTCACCTCAAAGAGAAACTTGCCATAATCCATAATTCGACAAACAGGGGGAATTGCTGTTGGAGAAATCTCAACAAGGTCTAAACCGCTCTCCTCAGCCGCGCGTAGTGCCTCGCGTGTCGATACGATACCCGCCTGATTACCATCAGCATCAATTAAGCGTACTTCAGGTAATGTAATTTTTTCGTTAATTCGTGCGCGATCACTTTCACGCTTCGTTGAGACACTAATGGTTTAATCCTCCGATTGTTTCTACCCACCCTTTTTGCTGAATTTCTTGGCTCAAGCGAGCACAAACTTGCTCAATTGAAAGTTGACCTAAATCAGAACCGTCGCGAGAACGCAAGGTTACAAGGCCTTGTTCAACTTCTTTATCACCAATAATTATCAAATAAGGTACTTTTTGCAATGTATGCTCGCGGATCTTAAAGCCAATCTTCTCATTTCTCAAGTCAAAATGTGATCTAAATCCATCTTTTTGCAAAATAGACGTAATATTTGCTGCAAAATCGTTTTGTTTTTCACTGATGGTGAGGACCGCCACTTGAACAGGAGCAAGCCACAAAGGCAGCATTCCCGCGCAATGCTCTATCAAAATCCCCATAAACCGCTCAAAAGTACCCAGTATTGCACGGTGAATCATAACGGGCGAGGGTTTAGAGCCATCTAAAGCCACAAAATGAGCATCTAAGCGCTCAGGCATAGAAAAATCAACCTGGATTGTACCGCACTGCCATATACGCCCCAAAGAATCTGATAAAGAGCACTCGATTTTGGGTCCATAAAACGCGCCTTCCCCTGGTGCATCGACCCATGCAATATCTAAGCCTTGCATCGCCTGCTCAAGTGCTGATTCAGCTTTGTCCCAAATAGCATCCGTTCCTACTCGTTTTTCAGGACGACGTGCGAGTCGGTACATAATGGAAGTAAATCCAAAATCTTTATATACAGACTGCACTAATTTAAGCGTGGTTGCCACTTCAGACTGAATTTGCTCCTCAGTGCAAAAAATATGGCCGTCGTCCTGTACAAAATTGCGAACGCGCATGAGCCCATGAAGCGAGCCTGACGGTTCACAACGATGGCAATTACCAAACTCTGAGTAGCGCAGCGGGAGATCACGATAACTTTTAATCCCTTGATTATAAACTTGAACATGACAAGGACAGCTCATAGGCTTAACGGCATACGTGCGATTTTCAGTTTCCGTCAAAAACATATTGTCTTTAAAATTTTCAAGATGGCCTGATTTCTCCCACAACGAGAGATCGACCAATTGAGGTGTTCTGATCTCTTGATAGTTAAAGTCGATCAAACGTTCGCGCATGTATTTTTGCAACAGTTGATAAACAACCCAGCCTTTAGGATGCCAAAAAACCATGCCTGGCGCGATATCTTGAAAATGAAAAAGCTCTAATGTTTTACCTAACTTCCGGTGGTCGCGCTTTTCTGCTTCTTCTATACGGTAAAGATAATCGGCCAAAGCTTGTTTATCCGCCCAGGCTGTTCCGTATATACGTTGAAGCATCGCATTTTTAGCGTCTCCGCGCCAATACGCCCCTGCCAATTTGGTGAGCTTAAATGCTTTCAAGCGGCCTGTAGAAGGCACATGGGGACCTCGACAAAGATCTTCAAAATCGCCTTGTCGATATAAAGAAATATGCTGATCGGCGGGAATGTCTGCAATAATTTCTGCCTTATAGTGCTCGCCTAGCGCTTTAAAATGAGCAACGGCTTCATCCCGCGGCATTTCACGTCGGGTAATTGCTTGGTTTTCCGCAACCAATGCCTTCATTTTTTCTTCAATACGAGCCAAGTCCTCGGGCGTAAACGTACGCTCAAAGGCAAAATCATAATAAAATCCATCATCAATCACAGGGCCTATGGTGACTTGGGCCGAAGGAAATAACAATTTCACCGCTTGCGCTAACAAATGTGCTGTCGAATGACGAATAACCGATAGGCCTTCTGAATCTTTTTCTGTATAAATAACAAGGGAAGCGTCGGCGTTAATAAGATAACTCATGTCGACAAGCCGACCATCAACACGTGCAGCCACAGCAGCCTTAGCGAGACTACGGCTAATTTGCTCTGTAATAGCAGATACAGTTATAGGGCCATCAACAGTTTTTTGATGACCATCGGGAAGAGTGATGGTTGGCATTTTTTATCCTGGTAGGCACGAGTGGGATCGAACCACCGACCACCACCATGTCAAGGTGGTGCTCTACCACTGAGCTACGTGCCTATTATTCTATAAAAATAACAAGGCGAGAAGTATACAGAATCACATGTTTTAACGCAAACATTTTATTTTGAAGTTCCGCATAAACAGCAGCTGATGCAGTCTCATGACTGCATCAGTAAGCATGTTATTGCGTGCCTGCTTTGTACTCTTTTTTTGCCGCGCCAACGAGATCCTCAGTCGCTTTTCCAGCGCCATTAACAGCAGCTCCTGCTACATGTTCAGTACCTTTAACAGCCGCCCCTACAACTTTTGCTGAAGCGGTTGTTACATCAACAGCACCCTTTTCAATGGTTTTACCTACTGCGCTGATTGGGTCTCGCGCAAAAGCGCCGGATGAAAGACTCAATAAAACAGAGGACAAAAGAACCGATGAGATTGTTAGTGACTTTTTCATGGTAATGCTCCTTGAGTAAATAATTAATTAACGACGTTCACACACTTCATAATAGGTCATCGCATATAGATGAGCAATCGGTTCGAGTTTTATAACCGATGATTGCGGATATTGTACTTAAAAAAGTAAAGATTATTGACTTTGTGCGTAATTCTTGATACTTTCGCCGCTCCAACATTCTATGGGGTTATTATGAACACGAAAGCGAGCTTGTTGTCAGAAGTCAATAAACTAAAATCATCTTATGCTAAACTCTCCCCTTTTTGGCGATTTTTTTATCCTCTACCCTTAAAATATGCCATTGAAAATGATGCCGCGAATAATGAGTTCGGTGCGCATAGAATTATAGAGGCAGCAAGACAACACACGTGGTTTTTTCATCGCTGGATATTTGCGGGTTTATCCGATTTTTTTAAAGCCCCCATCATTCGCGATAGCTTGTCATTTTTTCAAAATTTACCCTTTAAAGCTTACGCTGTAACCACACCTTTGAGCTTGATAGCAGCCATGTACAACTATAAAAAATCAACCTATTCAACCTATAACCATACGGCTCATCAAGTATTCAAGCCTTTACTCACAAACAATAACAAGATTAAAAACGAAACCATTATTGTTCTGCTCAGTGAGCTCGGCTTACTATCGAACCTCATGTGCTCTTCTAATCTAGGCATAGCAACCAAACAACCAGCGAATGAGCTTTTTCTTCAAGAGCCTTACGGTGAAAGGATGATTGCACTTTTAACAGCGCTTAAACCTATGGCCAATACAGCTCAAATACAAAAAGCATTTGATGCTGAAATTATAAAACGCAACACTCTTTTAGCCGCTGCCGTTCAGCAACGCCAACAGGCACAGGCACAGGCACAGCAAGCGCAAGTTCATCCGGCTTTAGGAGGATGGGCAGGCGCATTATTCAGAAGTGCGGCTCCCTATGGGATTCGTCAAGCAGCGCCTTCTTCATCAAGCCCAGCTGCTGCGCCAATGGTCGCAGTAAACAATGAAACAAAACTAGCCGACATTGGTTTTAGTGAACAGTGCCTCACCAAAGATGAGCTAAAACGTTATGATGACTACCTGTGCAAAATAGGTTTAACCATCATGAGCGACCCTGTGCATACCGCAGATTGCCCACTACAGAATTTTGAGCGCTCTAACATAACGCAATGGATTCAACAAAAATACAAGCATCCGATTACAAAAAAATTCTTGGCTGTATCAATGCTTCAATCCAATGTTGCGCTTAAAAAAGAGATTGAGACGTTCGTAGAGCAAATGGTCGCTGCTGCAGCCGCCGCTCCAAGCATGGGCTAAAATAAAGGCTGGTATTAAAGCCAGCCTTTATCTTGCGAGAGTGGACTTTGCATGCTTAAGTTTGGTTCCATCCAAGTCGAAGCATGCAGGCCTAGTTTAATACACCCTAAAAATTTGTCAACCATTGGTTTCATAAAGAAATCCATGGTTTCCTTTTGAGACAGCCCTATGATAGACTCTTATCAACGCTCACAATCGGATAACGGCCATGACTGTTTTAAAATCAACAATCCTCGCACAATTTGCAAATCGTCTTCAAGAAGCAATGATCGCTGCGGGGCATACATCCCAACGGTCAACCTGCGGTATTGATATCAATAAACTGGTTGATATCACAGGCTACTCTTCTCAGATTTGTCATAAGTATTTACGCGGGGAGGCCATGCCAGAACCATTAAAAATACATGAAATAGCCAAAAAATTAAATGTTTCACCTGGGTGGTTATTGTTTGGCAACCCCGTAGAAAAACCAATAGATTTTCCTCATCAGTATCTGCATATTCATCAAGACATATTACATACGCTTTTTGAAAAGGCGGAAGTGCTTTATAAAACAGACACATCAGCAGTGCAACGTGCGAGTCTACTGACTGATCTCGCACATAAAATTAGTCAAATGCAGTTAGATAAAGCTCAATCGAATGAAATCATTGATCTGGCCTTATCCGCTGCAATACATTTTACACCGTCACTTGATTATACCGAGTAATACTATTAAGGATTTCACGTTGAGCAGCCTCTGGGCCTTTCCACCCATCAACTTTAACCCATTTGCCCTCTTCTAAATCTTTATAGTGTTTGAAAAAATGCGCTAAAGACATCAGGAGTGAAGATGGCAGATCTTCATGCGTACGAACGTTATCGTACATTTTGCATGTTTTGCTGATGGGCACTGCCATAAGTTTAGCATCGATGCCTGACTCATCCGTCATTTCAAGCATGCCAACCACACGACATCTGACCACAGCCCCTCCAATTAAGGGCACAGGCGTTACAACCAAGACATCGACTGGGTCCCCATCCTCTGAAAGCGTTTGAGGAATGTAACCGTAATTTGCAGGATAAAACATTGCCGTGCTGATAAAGCGGTCAACAAACAAGGCGCCTGTTGTTTTATCAACTTCATACTTAACCGGTTGGCCATGCATTGGGATTTCAATGATAACATTGACTTCGTTGGGAACGTCTCTTCCACTATTTACATCCATTAAACTCATCAATTCACCTATAATTAATAAACAAAACGCTATTATGCGTAAAATAATGTTGAAAGGCAAAAAATAGAACCTTTATTGCATGCAACAAAACGCGTATAATATTAACTTTCCTATTGACATTGGGTATGGCTACGATGAATTGCTTATTTTGTAAAATAATTCATAACCAAATTCCTGTTCATCGTGTTTTTGAAGATGAAAATTTTTTAGCTTTTCATGACATCAGTCCACAAGCACCTTGTCATGTATTGGTTATTCCTAAAAAGCACATTCAAAGTATCAATGAAATTACAGCAGCGGATGATCTCCTGCTTGGACAGCTTCTTTTAACTGCAAAACATATTGCAGCAACCGAAGGACTGAAAGAAAACGGCTATCGATTAGTATTCAATACCAATACGCACGGTGGCCAAACGGTAGATCATATTCATTTACATATTTTAGGGGGCCGTCAAATGATGTGGCCACCAGGTTAAGGCGTATAAATCATGCAAACCATTTATAAAGAACTTTTAGAAAGCCTCGGAGAAGATATTACGCGAGAAGGCCTGCGCGACACACCCGAGCGCGCGGCCAATGCAATGCGTTACCTTACCAGCGGATATCATGAATCTCTTGACGACATTATTAACGGCGCACTGTTTGATTCAGACATGAGTGAAATGGTTATTGTAAAAGACATTGAAATGTATTCCATGTGCGAGCATCACTTGCTTCCTTTTTTAGGGAAGTGCCACGTGGGTTACTTGCCTAACAAGAAAGTCATCGGCCTATCTAAAATCGCTCGAATTGTTGATTTTTTTTCACGCCGATTACAAATTCAAGAGCGCTTAACCAGCGAAATAGCACATTGTATTGAGCGCATTACCCATGCCAGAGGTGTTGCTGTGGTTTTAGAGGCAGAACACTTATGCATGAAAATGCGCGGTGTTGAAAAACAAAACGCAAGCATGACAACATCAGTGATGCTGGGTGATATGAAAAGCAACTCCAGCAGCCGGATGGAGTTTTTAAATTTGATCCGTTAAATTTTTGTCGATTAAGATGCATCTGTCTAATCATGGTTTAATCTGTATAATGGACTGTGCGACGCATCTCAAATCTGCTACGATTAACACCTTTTAATCTGTCATAAGGTTATGGCATGCGCCTCACATTTATTTTTTTGTTTTTTATAAGTCTTTTTTCCGGGTATGTTATGGCTGGTCATCAAAAAAACATTTATGGCTTTATTGAAAAAGCGACCCTTGTTGAGAAAAACCTAACCCTTTCTGCAAAATTAGACACTGGTGCTGCTTCAGCTTCATTAAATGCCACAAAAATTACAGAAGTCACTGTTAATGGCAAACCGTATTTAAATTTCATTGTGCCCAGCAAAGAAGGCGATGTCGCTTTCAGCTGCGAATATTTGGGGGATGTAAATATCAAAATGCGCGTGGGTGAGCGCGTTGCGCGCTTATTGAAACACCACTCAATTAAACGACCCGTTGTTAAAATGGCAATATCCTTAGGACAAGAAACCCATGTGATTCGCGTTAATCTTACCAACAGAAAACGCTTTATTTACCCGTTATTATTGGGCAGAGAAGCGTTGATTGCTTTTAATGGCATTGTTGATCCTGCTTTAAAATTCACACTTAAAAAAAATAATCCGAGTCAGCCATGAAAAAAAGAAAGCATCATTTATATGTGTTAATTGTTTCTTTATTTTTGATAGGCACAGGTTTTTTTTTATACCGCCATTGGGTACTTGATGTACCCTTAACAGACTCTGAAAATGTCACAAGTTGGATGGTTGAAGCACATCTTCGTTTTACAGCTGCACCTCATGCACCAGTCAAAGCAAATTTTACCGTGCCTTACATGCCTCCTTATTTTGCAATATTAGATGAATATTTTGTATCGCAAAATTATGGTGTTACAACCAATGTTAACGGATATAATCGGCGTGCTGTTTGGTCTCTCCGACGAAGTAAAGGTCCTCAATCTTTATATTATCGGGCCATTTTTCGTGAAGCCGAGAATCATGAGTTATCGCTCGGGAAACCTTTAAAAATAACACCCCGCGTATTAGAAGACAGTAAAATCACAGCAATCACCACGATAACAGGTCTTGCCAGACAATCATCTGCTGATATTCAAACCTTTGCGCAAAGCACGATCAAAGAAATTAACAAACATGATGACAATGCAAAACTCTTGGTCGGGGGTGATTTTAGTGATAAAAACGTTGTACAAGCCGCCATTGATGTGCTTAATCAAGCCAAAATTTTTGCAATGCCTGTACAGGGGCTTTATTTATCGCAGCAAAGTAAAGCTGACTTTAAGCTCTTTTTAGCTGTTTATAATGGAAAATCTTGGGTTTTTGTTAATCCCCGGACGGGCTCTTCTGGCTTACCTAGGGATTTTTTAGTTTGGCAATATGGAGATGAGCCCGTATTTGAAATAGAAGGGGGGAAAAAACCAATTTTCTCTATTTCCGTTTCACCAACCCCCATCAACGCCCTGAGTATGGCAAAGGCACGCGGGATTCAAACAAACTCTGAACTGTTACGTTTTTCATTATTGCAATTACCGGTTAATGTTCAGGAAACCTATAAAATATTATTAACTGTACCCTTGGGTGCCTTTATTATTTTGTTATTACGTAACTTTATTGGGCTTTCCACGTTTGGTACATTTATGCCTGTTTTAATTGCGCTTGCCTTCAGAGAAACGCATGTGATCTGGGGTATTGTGCTGTTTACCATGATTGTTTCATTTGGATTGCTCGCCCGGTTTTATTTAGATGAACTTCGTTTATTGCTTGTTCCTCGACTCTCAGCCATTTTAACAGTCGTGATTATGCTGATGATTTTTATCAGTGTCATGAGCGAAAAACTTGGCCTTGACTCAGGATTATCGGTTGCTTTGTTTCCAATGGTTATTTTAACCATGACCATTGAGCGCATGTGTATCACGTGGGATGAGCGAGGTGCCTACGATGCCATCAAATCAGGCGTTGGTAGTCTTGTTGCCGCTGTGATTGCGTTTATTCCCATGAATAACCCAACATTGCAGTATTTGATGTTTGCCTTTCCCGAGCTCTTGCTGGTTTTGCTTTCGTTTACGCTTTGGTTTGGACAATATCGTGGATATCGTTTGTTTGAGCTTTTTCGATTTAAGGTCCTGGCGAGGCATTCGTGATGTGGAAAGTTTATCATCGCTTAAGACGACAAGGTATATTAAGTATTAACCGCCGGAATAGTGATTACGTTTTGCGTTATAATCCGCGTAAACTATATCCTTTAGTTGACGATAAATTACAAACCAAACGCTTGGCCATACAAGCAGGCATTGCTGTGCCAACCCTTTATGCGTTAATTGAAACAGAGCACCAAATTAATGCGCTGGATAAAATATTAGAGCCTTATACTGATTTTGTGATTAAACCTGCACATGGCGCTGGGGGAGATGGCATTATTGTAATAACCGGCCGCGTTTTTGGACGTTACCGACAAATCAATGGAAAAATATTATCAACCCAAGAGCTCGCATATCATCTGTCTTGCTTATTATCTGGTGCATATAGTTTAGGCGGGCATCCTGACTATGCCATCATTGAGCGACGCGTGATTGTTGATCCCGTATTTTCTGACATCAGTTATGAAGGCGTTCCCGATATTCGGGTCATTACTTTATTGGGTTATCCGGCAATGGCAATGGTTCGCCTGCCAACCCGTTTGTCCGGTGGCAAAGCAAATCTGCATCAAGGTGCCATTGGTGTTGGCATTAATTTGGCAACAGGAACAACCGTGGGCGGCGTGTTTCATAACGATACCATTGATTATCATCCGGATACATTAAACCCAACCATAGATGTTGTCGTACCGTATTGGGATACGATTTTATCAATTGCTGCGAGCTGCTACGAACTCACGGGACTTGGTTATCTGGGTGTTGATATTGTCCTTGATAAAGACTACGGCCCCATGATGTTAGAATTAAATGCCCGACCTGGGCTTAATATACAAATTGCGAATCGTCAGGGTGCTTTAACGCGCTATAGAGCCATTGAAGCCCATGCTGCTTTACACAGCAAGGCCTCAGTGACTGAAAGGGTTCTGTTCAGTAAAACATTAATTTAGTCTGCTTTACGAATTCGCTGAATTTCGATGGTGAGCAATTTAAAATAATCATACGACATATAAAAATCACCGTGATCTCCTGCGCCACTCCCCCAGGAATTACGTAACGTCAGTAATCCTTTATGCGTATTTCCTTTATCATCGGTAGCGGTTGCATTGTCATTAAAGCCCGTTATGATCATTTCATGACCGCCGTAGTCCCCATTATTACGGATGTCTTGAATGATTTGAGGCGTTAATATCCAGGTATCATTGTTCACATGATTTTTTCCAACAGCACCAACAACGCCTAGGTTTGTATCAAAAAGTAATACGCCAAAGGTTAATCGGTCACCCGCAGTTATTGCTTTTTTTACATTGAAAAGCACTTGTGTCATATCCGCTTTATCGACAAAGCGCTGATAAGGGTCAAGCATGTTTGACCATACCATATTGCTGTTTAAATCTGTGCTTATGGCATGAAAATCTTCTGGACTGATGACTGTGCTTGGAACAACACCCGTTTTAGGATATGCAGTTAGTCCACCACACCCCAATTGCTTTTGTTGGTCCATACTCACGATACCAAACGAATCGATTTGAGCAAGAACAACAGGGCCAAGCGAGCCATTCCATCCACTTGGATTGTAGCCTGTCTTTTCAAGATATGAGCCTAGTTGTAATTGACACAATTGGCTAACGTAATCACCTTGACCCATGATGGCATCAATGGCCGCTGTATTTGCAAACATTGCGCAAGCACCATAAGGGCCTTGATCAAGAACTGGAACATTGTTCATGGCTAAATCAACAGCTGTTGTAGCACTGGGTGCAGCCGCGGCCATTGTAAAGGTCTGTTGCTTTTTACTTGAAAGAACATCCCAAGCTTTTGAGGATAATTTGATATCCATTAAACTAATATAACGGCTTTTCTTATGAGAAACATAAGCATTGGATGCCGGTGGTTGTTGAATGGCCAATGGCACTTGTTTGGTTCCAGTAATATCCAAGGCATTATCAGCATAACTATTGATTGCGGGAATAAGGCTAAGGCCTACAAGTAGAAGATATCTCATGATGTTCCTTGTAAAAAATAAAAAATCGACCGAATCATATCACTTGACGATTTATTAGTCAATTTTTGCGATCTTGACAAGCTGCGCATTCTTGAGGGTTTTGTCGCAAAAAGTCAGCCCCACGCCTAGACTTAAATGATCTAGACAGGACTGTGGTGGTTTATGATTAGTTTCAAGCAGCGACATTTTAAAGAAGGTATGGTTTTGTCGTAACTCCATGAATCTGTCACATCACTAACTCCATGAAAATGTCACATTCAGTTACGCTAAAAGTTCGCTATAAACTTTTAGAGGAGACTGGTTTTATGGGAGTACTAGTCATGAATGAGGCAGAGCGGCAAAGGAAGGCCGTATTTGAGATGGTTAAACAGAAAAGAATTAGCTTAATACAGGCATCTGAACAGTGCGGCTTAAGCTATCGCCAAACGCTAAGGATTTATCAACGCCGAGTTGCTTCAACAACCTGTTGACTTCCCTGTGCTAACACGCTAAAATGTTCTTTTTTTGAACTAATTAAGGTGGGCGCCATAATGTTTGCAAGGTTAAGGCAACGCTTTGAGGAGGCACTATTCGCGCCATCCCTAAAAAAACCCGTCTTGCGGGTTCCTGGTCGTCCATCGGCAGACAACTCTTATTATCATACGTTCTATCCAACACAACAGTTAAGTGAACTCACAGACGTCTTAAAAATATTGGACGCAGATGAACCCTTAAACGACCGATTCACCGCGCGTTACCTGGTGACCAAAGAAAAGACCCTGCTCTTTGCTCGCGAAGGTCGACCTGGTGTGGATATCCCTGCGCATCGTGAAATCCGTGGCGAGTGCCTTGCGGCGGGAAATATTCTTTTTTCAGAAGACTATGAACACATTACAGGGGTTAATCATCAAAGTGGTGATTTTCACTCAACTCAAGGGAGCATGGTCTGGGTTATTGCCATCTTATTGTTCATGAACGCCCCCATTGCCGATTCATTTACCCTTATTTTAAGTAACGAAGTCGCCGGTGATTTTGTGAGCACACGCCACGAGATAACGAAAGAAGCACTTGCAGCACTCGTCCCAGATGCAATACATGAGATTGATTTATCAGCGAATCAAACGCTGAGCATTGAGCGGCATATGTATCAAGACACACGATTTGAGAAAAAAAGAAAATATGCGTTTTTTACACCAACACCGGCACCAACGGCACCGGCAGTGAACATCGACAACGGTTATGACTCACCGTAACTAACGACGATTTTATCAAGCTGAGGGGTTGGTGTTATGACTGTCACCTGGACGATTGTCTAATGCCTTTTCCTGAACATTTGCTGAAGTATTGGATAAATCTCCATCCGATGGTGTAGGGGAAACTGCGGTGGCAGCATCTTTTTCCTATTTCACCTTGTCTTAGCATAGCAATCTCTCCTATAAAAGACTTATAGTTAAGGATAGATCTCCTTTATTTATTTTTACTGTATTGTGGACCCCGGATGCAAAAAAACTCGCCCTTGCTTTTGTCTTGTAACTCACCACCTCATACGTCATCCTTCGCTGTGCGAGGGCTCTTAAAATTCGTCACAGTGCCACATTGTGGAGGATTCCTGGCTGTGCTCGGAAGGACGTGGGGTATTACTTTATCTTTAACGCTTGTGTTTTTTAGCATGAATGGTTTTGCAACCGCGCCTGCGAATACAAACGAAGACAATCGTCGCGCACAACCAGCCCCTTTTGATTCCATCTTCCCAAGCACTGAGTATGTGGGCCCAACCATTGGGGTTCCAAATACTGATCCTATCTTTCCACTCACACAATTGCTTTGGAAAGACCTCCCCAAACTCAAAGAAAATGATATCCGAATATACGGCTGGGTTAATCCATCGTTTAATGCAAGCACATCAAACAATTCAAACGTGCCCTTGTCATACACCATTGTGCCTAATCAACTGGAATTAGACCAATTGGTCTTACGACTTGAGCGCATGCCCAATACGGTACAAACAAGCCACGCGGATTGGGGGTTTCGACTATCCAATCTGTTCGGTATTGATTATCGTTACACAACAGCACAAGGCTATTTTAGTCATCAGCTGCTTGCTGATAATAATTTATATGGCTATGACTCAGTTGAAGCCTATGGACAAGTATATTTTCCATCGGTTGCACAAGGCATGGTCGTGACGGTTGGTCGTTATATTTCACCAGCAGATATTGAAGCCCAATTGGCCCCACAAAATACCTTAGTGACGCACTCGCTCATGTTCACGTTTGATAATTATACACAAACAGGGGTTAACACCGCGATTAAATTGAATGATACATGGACCGTTCAATTAGGATTACACAGTGGTAATGATGTAGCACCCTGGACCAATGCAGCAAGCATTCCCACACTCTTAGCCATGGTGCGGTGGGTCTCTTTGAGCAATAACGACTCGTTATGGGGAGGGGTAGATTCATTTAATGGTGGCAAGTTCAAAGGAAACCACACGAATTTGCAACAATTTAATGTCGTATGGTCTCATCGATTTACCGAGCAATTTTTCACAGAAACAGAAGCCTACTCTATTGACCAGAAAGATGCCGCAAAAGGAGGAACCTGTAATTTTGGCCCCATCAAGTCTTTTGGTGGCGGTGGCGGGTGTGGGGTAACGCTGCCGGGATATTCATCCTCCGTCGGTGCTGTTAATTATATTGAATACAAACTTCAAGAGAAAAATTACATGACGTTTCGTACCGATTACCTGGATGATCCGCGTGGTCAATTCACCGGATATGACACCTCCTATATGAGCTGGACCTTAGGCTTAACCCATTTAATCACGAGTCTTATCTCTATCCGCCCAGAAGTTCGCTACGAAACAGCATTTAATGCAACGCCCTATGATAATGGAACAAAGAAAAGCCAAACGACCTTTATCATTGATACAATCATCCGAGGTTAGGTTAAGGGCTAGGGGTGGCGGGCTCATCTTTATCATCTGCAGTAGGTCGATTTGCCTGAATGGCTGACTTTAATTGTATCTGTTGCGTGATTAACCGATCTTTATTGTGTAATTTGCCGATGACCACTTCTATATTTTTGATGCTGAATTGGATATTTTCTTTGACAGCAGGGTCAACATCTTGAGCCTCAATTTTTTCTTTCAATAAAAAAACAAGCTGACTTAAATAGAATACAATAGGAACTTCAAAGGAATGTAGATTCTCTAATTCATCTGATGATACAGCACTATTTCTATAGATTTCTTTTGCTATCGGTGTCATTTCTTTCAGGAATAGATCATTTTGAGACAAAATCTCTTCTGTCCCATCCTGGGCTTGATGGGATGATCGATCTTTTGCATCTGCTTTACTCAACCCAGCACTCATCAAAGCAGCGGTTAGCATGAGACGTGAGTCAATGCATAATGTTGCCATGATTTGTGATTGATGATGTCCGTAAGGAGACAGTCCTTTTGTTAGATCAGGTAAATATTCTTTGAATAAAAAACTGAGTTGAACTGAAATCACTTCAGAAAAATTACATCCTGCATTTCTTATCAAGAACTGATCAGGTGCGGTAACAAGTATTGGAAATAAGCATAATTCATCTTCTTTCATGGTGAAAGGGCGGTCCACTAACGTTGTTACAGAATGCTCGCCTGAGTTTCGATATCCAACGTAGGCGCTACTTTCATTCATCAAGAGGTCATGTAACTGTTCTAGTGAAATATAAAATTCATATTTGATAAGATCCCCAGGGAGCTCTTTACGCTGAGTAAATTGGGTTCTATTGTCGTGTTGTTCAATTTTGTTTTTGTAACATAACAATGGAAAATCGTTTATAAATTTATCGAAAATTTCTTGATTATTTTGAGGTGTTTTTCCGTTGTTAACTATACATAAATACACATTTCCTTCCGCATCCACATTCGTCGTAGCATATGGATAGGAAATAGGTTCTGCTCTACCACGTTCAATCGCCTCAAAAAGGAGAAATGAAAAGCTATCGTCAACATGCACGAAATGCGACTTCATGTGATCAAAGCATGCCTTTAGATTTTCTTCTGTTATTGTGCTTTTTTCAAAGGAAATACTGATCGTTTTTCCTTGAATTCTATGCGTGCATTTTAAATAGGGTAATACTTCTTTTTGAAAGGCCTCGAGTTGCTGTGTTGTATTAAAATCAAACCATAAGTCTAATGGCCTTTCTTCAATTGAACCCACTCTTCCTTCCACAGAAATATTCATTTCTTTTAATCGTGTTTTAAAATGAGCAAAAATGTAATTGCACTCATCGATACTTATCTGATTTTCACGATTCATCTCTTTGAGATACTGTGCTAATTTTTTAGGTTCAAATTGTTTGAATCCTAATGGGTTGTCCATTAATATTTTTACTTTTGTAAACGGTGGATCATTAGAATACGTGTAGCTGGCTATATTCCATCGCTCAGCCACAAATTTTTTAAAATTACTCAAATGGCGATCGTCTACAAAAGTAAGTGTTAATTCTGGTACAGTAACATCATCGAATGTAGGTGCATTGATAAAATAATTATTGCGGTATGATTTAAACATCCGATAAATATCATGCGATTGATAGGTTGCAATCATTGTTTTTTCCGCAAGTCGATCCCGATAGTCTTGAAAACAACGGGTTAAGCTATCTAGGGAGATTTGATTGTCTTCGTCACTATGATATTCGACCGTTCCTGAGCCGTCATTTGTATAACTAAATGAAAAATGAAGCGCATCACGTATGATATTGGTAAACAGCGCTGCACATGCATCGTTCCTAAACACCACATATAAACTAAATGCAATCCCTTTTGCAGTAGTGAATGCATTAAACGTGTTTGCCATGACAAACAAATCAGAATTTTGATAAAAAATATTTTCGATTGCCTTTTTGGTCGCCGCGTCCATTGATTGCCAATTTATTGATCATTTTATAACTTTATAGGGCACATATGCGACATTGTCAACGTTACAGACCATTTGACATGTGATTAAAACGTACCACTTTGTGGGATATTCCTACGGGCGCTGGGGAAACGGTTGTCTTGCAATAGATTTTCCAGACAACTCAACCAGCCGCGTTAAGAGAACCGATAGTTCCAATAGGCGGCTGAGCATTGCCATCAGTTCCCACTGCGGCGCAAATAGAACCATTGCCTATGCAGACGACACCATTCTCCTCTGATGTCGCTAAAGAAAATAACTTGCGTGTCGATAGTAAAGCATACGGCCTAAAAAAATAAGAAGAGGAAGCACCATGAAAGCATCCGATTTGTTTTTAAAATGCCTTGAAATGCAAGGGGTTAACACCATGTATGGTGTGCCTGGAGAGGAAAATGCGGATATAATGATATCGCTTATTCATAGCCCAATTCAATTTATTACATGCTCTCATGAACAGACCGCATCCTTTATGGCGCAAATGCATGGTCAATTAACGAATATGCCGGGCGTTTGCCTTGGAACACTCGGGCCTGGCGCAACCAATTTAATCACGGGTGTGGCTCAAGCAACGTTAGATGGCGCGCCACTCATTGCCGTGATAGGTCAGGCCGATAGCAAGCGGCTGCACAAAATATCACATCAAAACATAAACTCCATTGAAATGTTTAAGCCCATCACCAAATGGGCAACAACTATTTTATCAGCCGATGTGATCCCTGAGGTTATTGCAAAAGCATTTAGAATTGCAACATCAGGTAAACCCGGCGCTGTTGTCATTGAGTTACCCGAAGATATTGCAAAATTACAAACCGATTCTGTTCCCATCAAAATCAAATTACAAACCAATCAAGAGGAGGCCTCAGAGAGCCAAATCAAACGTTTTATTGAACTGTTTAAGCACAGTAAAACACCGTTGCTTCTTATAGGAAGTGGCGCTGCACGCACAGAAAGCGATAAATTTGTCCGCGCTTTTTTAAAGAAAACTGACTGTTACTCAGCCCATACGTTTATGGGAAAAGGCGTTGTGGGTCGAACCTATCATCGTTCTTTACATTGCGTAGGTCTTGGGATGAAAGATATTGCACTTGAGGCATTTGAACAGGCTGATTTAGTCATTTGCATTGGCTATGATATGGTTGAGTGGGCACCCAGTAAATGGAATATTGGCATAAAAAAAACCATCGTCCACATTGATGCAGAGCCCGCTGAAATTGATCAGTACTATTTACCTGCACTCGAAATGATCGGCTCAATTCCACAGATAGTAAAACAAATTAATGCGAACTTGACCGCCCAATGCAAAAAAACAGCGCCTTATTTTCAACACATCGTTCAGAAAACAGAAGATGATATGTGTGGTTTTGCTGATGACAATAGCTTTCCCATGAAACCCAAACGAATTTTAAAAGATATTCGGGATACATTAGCCGATACAGATATCTTGGTGAGTGATGTTGGTGCGCATAAAATGTGGGTTGCACGCCAGTATTGGGCTTCTCACGCCAAAACGTGTTTTATAAGCAATGGTTTTTGTTCAATGGGGGGCAGCATGCCGGGTGCAATGGAAGCCAAGCGACTTAATCCAGAAAAAAATGTGGTTGCTGTTTGTGGCGATGGCGGTTTTGTCATGAGTATTCAATCATTATTTACCGGTGTATCACAACACATTCCATTTGTTGTGATTGTATGGCAAGACAAAGAATATGGCTTAATTAAATGGAAGCAAGAAATGCAATTCCATGAGCACGCTCATACTGCACTTTATAACTGGGATTTAACTGCAGTTGCATCATCCATTGGTTGTCATGCAAAATGTGTAACAGCCAGCAAAGATTTTATTCCCATATTACAATGGGCCCTCAGTCATACTGATAACCCAACGGTTATCGTTGTTCCAGTTGATTATAGTGAAAATATGAAATTATTTTACCATCTAAAACATGAGGTAAAATAAAAATGGAGTCTATCATGCATGAAATCATTACCATTAATCCTGCCACTGAAGAAGTATGTGGTCATTATCCCCTGATGAATGAAAGTGAAGTGAATACAATCATTCAGAACATGCATTCTATACAGCAAGCCTGGTCGCAAAGCTCACTCGCGTTACGCAAGCAATGCCTCATACAATTAGGTCAATTGCTCTTGAAACATCAAGAAGAGGGGGCTCGGCTCATCACCATTGAAATGGGTAAGCCAATAACACAAGCACTGGCTGAAATAACGAAATGTGCACAATTATGCGAGTACTACGCCAAAGAAGGCGAACATTTTTTAAAAACTGAATCGATTCAGACAGATTTCTATAAAAGCTATCGCTCATTTGAACCGCTGGGTATTATTTTTGCAATTATGCCCTGGAACTATCCATTTTGGCAGGTTTTCAGATTTGCTGTTCCCAATCTTATGGTGGGAAATGCAGGATTACTAAAACATGCGCCAAATTCAACCGGCAGCGCTCTGTTTATTGAACAACTTATTTTAAAAGCTGGTTTTCCAAAAGGTTTATTTCGCAGTCTTGTGATTGATGTATCGCTCTCACCGTTTATTATTCACCACCCCCATGTAATGGCAGTGACCTTAACTGGAAGTAACTTGGCTGGAAAAAGTGTGGCTCAAGAAGCAGGCGCTGCCATGAAAAAAGTAGTTTTAGAATTAGGCGGAAATGATCCTTATATTATTTTAGAGGATGCTGATTTAGAGCTCGCAGCAGAACAATGCGTTTTATCTCGCCTAAACAATGCAGGCCAAGTTTGTATTGCTGCAAAACGCATTATTGTTGTTAAAAAAATAAGGCCTTTTTTTGAAAGGCTAGTTCTTGAAAAAGCAAAAGCTTATGTCATGGGTGATCCATCAAACCCGGATACATTATTGGGGCCCCTGGCACGTGAAGATTTACGCACAACATTACATAATCAAGTTCAACGATCAATTAAAGCAGGGGCTCATTGTATACTGGGCGGCCTATTACCAACAAATAAAGGCTATTATTATCCTGCGACTGTTCTTACGAATGTATCTGATCGCTCCCCAGCGTTTCATGAGGAACTCTTTGGGCCTGTTGTTTGCATCACCGAGGCCAAAGATGAAGCCCATGCAATTGAACTTGCAAACAATTCTGAATTTGGATTAGCTGGTGCTATTTTTACACGAGATTTAATCAAAGGTGAAGCGCTGGCACGAAAAGCGATTCAAGCAGGAACCTGTGCTGTAAATACTTATGTAAAATCTGATCCCAGGCTACCCTTTGGGGGAATCAAACAGTCGGGCTATGGTCGTGAGTTAGCCATAGAAGGCATGCGTGAATTCGTTAATATTAAAACGGTTATTGTTTCAAAAAATTAACGCGTTCATGAATATATGCAAGAACAACGCCCCAACTCATTTGAACTTTTTTTTCTTGTGTAACACGATAAACAGTGCTGACTAATTTTTTACTTGTTGTAATAATCACTTCACATGTCAGCACAGTTTCTAATTTTTTACTGATGTTAACCCAAGTGTCACCAAAATATGCCGTTGAATTAATGAAAACCACCGTTGCGTCATTAAAATGCTCATTTAAAAAATCACCACAAATAAAATAAATACCTGCCGCCTTCTGCTGATATGCCAAAAGACCACTTAATTCTTGTTGTTGGGCTACCGCCGCATGATGGAGCATTTCAAATTGCTCAACACCACAACTTTTTTTAATATCGAATACCATTGCACAGAGAAGAACATTTTTTCCCGTACCACTTCCAAGATCATAAAAAACACTCTCAGGCTTAAGTGTTACGACAGACATCAAGTCCACAAATGAAAGCCAGTCAATTTCACCATAAACATCTTCAAACCGTTCACGCCCCTTACGGGCTTGTTGTGAAATTAAAAAACCATTATAAGGCCTGGTAATATTTAAAAAAGGCTGCTCATGTATCACCACATTTAGGTTTTTTTTCCACCGTAACCATTGCCATTGACGATACCAAGCAGGAAAACACATTAAAAAAACTAGAATAAACAACATCAATAGGATTATCATGTAATAAATACTCTGTTTAACAAACCAATGGCTGTTTTTACATTATAATCAAACTATACAATACGTCATTGCAAAAGAGGCTCCTATGCAAAATAAACAACGTTTTTTTAAAACAGAAACTAACCATGCTCCTGTGTCATCAACAACACACCTTGCGTTAATACAGCTGAATGGTCGTGGTGACTATGCTATTTCAATCGCCCTGATTGATAAGTTTCTTTCCACCCAATACAATAAATTAGATGAGCTGGCACGTGTTTTATTGACACATGCTTCATGTGAATTCAAACGATTAAAATCCGATGACTTACTCACACCTTCCCAATATATGAGATCGCTCTGTCTTAAAACGGATGCTCATCTCTTGATTGGATCTATTGCAACCGTACTCAATCATATCGCAATTGAAACCATTCTAAAAAATCCCATCAATTTTCAAGATTTAATCATTCAACGGCCTGATGCGCTCATCAATATAGAAAAAAAACCATCTCAACTTAATCCATGGATTGCTCAAGCACTCAACCTTTCACTGCCAATTAGCGTTTCTATAGATGAAACTAAAAATAATAGAACGATTCCAAAATATATAGCAAAAACTTCGCCAGGTGCAACAAGCTTAATGATTTCAAAACATCAAGAAGGCAATACCTCTTATCTTGCGGCAAACATAAAACTGAGTAGTCATTTCAAAGGACTTACCGCAAGTAAAATACAACCCTGTGTTTTCTCACAAGCATTAATAAATTCATTAGAAATGCTCATTGAAACCGCTGAAGAGTCGATCAAGGCCCATCAAATAGACCTTAAAGAACGCTTCGGAGCAATTAAACTCCGCTTACAAAAATATGTTAATAAAGAAGCCGTTACAGAAGAAGACCTTATTAACATTTACACACAAGCACTCTCCTCTAGGGTTAATACTTACTCGAGCGAAATAAGTAAATTGATGCTATCGGATGGTTTTCCTCAAACTAAACAAACGTCATTATCTGATGAATTAAAAGAGGCGATAGCAGCAGCGATAGCACGTGGCGAACTCAATGATTTTACACGAAAATTACAACACCATGCTGCCATGCCTGGTTAAGCTGGGGTTTTGTCGCAACATATGATGCAACTCAATTCCCCGGACACTCGTGCGCCTGCGCGGGAATGACAGAAATTTTTTGTCATGCACAGAGGTGAAGATTTAAGGAGGACTAGGCTTTACGCCCTGATCAACAGACTGTTGATTTTCACTCTTGTTATTACGATCCTGCATGTTAAATAAATTATAACCCATGACAAGCGACGCAGTCGTCATTGCCGCGGGAAAAACAGCACTCCATCCTTTTGCTAGACCAGCAATAGCAACACTTGCACCAACTAATGCTGCTCCTTGAACCAGGGGTTGAGAGGCTACATCAATAAGCCAAGGCGCTATATAATCTCCTAAATGCAACCGCAGCGCATGTGGCCGCATGATTTCTTTTAAACGTGTTTGTTGCTCAGGGTTTAGCCTGTTCAATAGCAGAGAAAACTCTGAATTAGATTGAATAATGCTGGGTAGATGATCTTTCAATACCTCGAGGACCATCATGTTTTTATCATGTGACAAATGATTCAGTATGCCAATAACATTGGCAACTCTATTCATTATCCCCGGCAAATGATCTTTTAATGCTGCAAGCACCACAGCGCACTGCTCAGGCGATAAAAAGCCCAGTGCATCTCTTAAAGCACGGGCTGATTTAATTATCCCCGGTAAACGCTCTTTTAATGCTGCAAGCACCACAGCGCACTGCTCAGGCGATAAATAGCGCAGCACATCTCTTAAAGCACCGACTGATTGAATTATCCCCGGTAAACGCTCTTTTGTTGCTTCAAGCACCACAGCGCAATGCTCAGCCGATAAATAGACCAGCACATTTAGCAAATCAACGACTGATTGAATTATCTCCGGCAAACGCTCTTTTGTTGCTTCAAGCACCAGATCGCCCTGCTCTGGCGATAAAAAGCCCAGTGCATTTAGCAAATCACCGGCTGATTGAATCATCCCCGGCAAACGCTCTTTTAATGCTGCAAACACCAGTGTACGCTGCTCAGGCGATAAATAGAACTGCACATTTAGAAAATCACCAGCTGATTGAATCATCTCCGGCAAATGCTCTTTTATTGCTTCAAGCACCATAGCGCGCTGTTCAGGCGATAAATAGAACTGCACATTTAGAAAATCACCAGCTGATTGAATCATCTTTGGCAAATGCTCTTGAAATGCTGCAAACACCAGTGTACGCTTCTCAGGCGATAAATGGCCTAGCACACCTTTAAAGTCACCGGCTGATTGAATTATCTTAGGTAAACGCTCTTTTAATGCTGCAAGCACCACAGTGCACTGCTCAGATGATAAATAGCGCAGCGCATTTAGCACATCAAGGGCTGATTCAAATATCTCAGGTAAGCGCTCTTTTGTTGCTGCAAGCACCAGTGTACGCTGCTCAGGCGATAAATAGACCAGCGCATCTATAAAATCACCGACTGATTGAATCATCCCCGGCAAACGCTCTTTTAATGCTTCAAATACCAGTGTGCGCTGCTCAGGCGATAAATAGACCAGCGCATTTAGAAAATCACCGGCTGATTGAATCATCCCCGGCAAACGCTCTTTTAATGCTTCAAACACCAGTGTGCGCTGCTCAGGCGATAAAAAGCCCAGTGCATCTCTTAAAGCACCGGCTGATTGAATTATCTCCGGTAAATCTAATGCTGCACAAACCTGCTGGCATTTCTCAATATTCAAACTAATGAGTAGAGCGCTAAAATCCTGTGGGGTTCTCACAAAATCACGTTTTATCTCAACAGCTAAACCCCTTAAAAACGCATAAATTTTATCAGGCGCTAAATCCAGAATAAAAATAACCAGGTTTTCAAGGGTTCGCAGCTCACTGATGATTTGTTCTCTTAACGTTACATCAGAAAAAAACTCCGTTATTTCATGCGTACGCAGTGCCTTTATCATTTCTAAGTCACCAGGGGAATGCACTGCCATCGTCATCTGCAACTGTTCAAGCAGTCGCTTGTTTACACCTAAATTATCCTGTCCTTGAGTGTAAGTATGATTCGCTAGCGCTGTTTCAAGTTCAGATTGTGCGCACTTAAACTGCTTTTCTGCAGTATCAATCAATTCAGCTTTACGCGCCCCTGTAATACCAATCTCACTTAATGTATCTTCATGTGCTTGCATCATTCCAACCAACTCTGCGCGACGACTGCTAATACATGTTTCAATCAGTTGCTCTGCAGTTTTGTCGTTGTCTCTTGTGGTTGCAATATCTAAAAATCGCTCAATACTCGACTTTAAATCAGCTGGAATTTTAGCTATTTCACCTGAACTTAACTGACTATAATATTTATAAAATGCTGCAATCGCAGAATATGCCCCACCTGCAGCATCTTTGTCTGTTCCTCGCCCTCCATGCGAAGCATTAATATACAAATGTCGACACAATTCATTGAGCTGACCCAGTAAGTTGCTTTTATCGCTGATTAATATCTCATAAGCTTTTTTCGCATCAAACAACGCGCGCGTTAGGTGGGAGTGCTCAATTAAACGGGTGAATTCTTCTGAGCTAATGTGGGCATCCTCTGGAGAATGCTTGAAAACATCAAAATATAAATTATTAAGCCTTTGAATCCCTGGTGATAAATCTAAGCGGGTTAACTGTTTAATAGGAACCAAATACAAACCGTCTTTTCCTAAAATATGCGTCTGCAGTGTTAATCTTAAATCAGTCAAATCTGGGTAATCATCAGCTATGCTTATGATGCTTGCCGATGGCATCAGCACTTGTATCGAATTTACAGCATTTTTTTTTGCAAAAAACTCAGCTACCTCGCACAATAAACCAGTCAGCTCACTATTCGGAGATACTGTCGGGCTAAGCAAGGTGCCGTTAACAAGCGCCCAGTTCTCCTTAAAGAACGCCTCTAACTTAACCATATCAACAACATCCGCACTAAAAATAGCTTCTAATTGAGCAACTACCCTTTGCCCATAAACCTTATGCACTCTATCATACAATCCCTCCGGGGCATGTGGAGAACCATAAACTACGCTTAAGGCTGCTAACTTTTGTTTGATTGCAATAATCTCCATCACTCACTCCAAACAGGACTTTTGATTAATTATATACCATAGTGACTAATCATGCTTATGGGTAAAGATATGGCGAGACACGTAGGCGGGAAAACTTTTGCGACAACACCGATTTTTTGCAACGGAGCCGACAAGTATTTTCTGAGGGTGCAAACATGAAGAGCTTCGCTGCGAGATGATGATAAGGGCAAAGCTCTACTTTTTCTGAGTATATAGCGCCTCCGTAGGATGCACCCGAATTATAATCAGGGGGAAGGCCTTTCCTTTGCGGTCCTATGTGCCCGGTCCCGCAGAACAGTGCTAGCTGATTAACTTCAATTCATTTTAGATGGGACAACACTGTTGGGCTCTGTTGCAAAAATTTTACTTGCATTTTACCCCATTCAAAAAGTTAGGATCGACTTGTAATTGATAAGTATTCAAGAATTCATCTTGAACAACCACTGCTTTGCCATCAGCTGCAATCAAATAACCGGTTTTGGGTAATGTCCCTGTACAAAAGCGCCAACCTTTAGGAAGCTGTTTCAAAGCTAATCCAAGGTCCGCTAAGCTTTCTAAGGTTTGGGGTCGTTGTTGAAGACTATATGATTGCATAACATAAACGGCCCCCTCTGCGTCGATTAACGCATAAACAGGTTGGTGCGCTGAATAGACCCATGTGGTTGAGCGATCAACCGTTCTTTGCCTGTAATATCGTTTTGACCTCGAAAACAAATCCCAAAACGACAATTTAACGACGCCAGCTTCTCGCGCCTGTAAACCATCAAAATCTTCAATCTTGGTATTAATAAGCTTAGAGTTTTTTAGACCATCTATCACCCAATGGCGAGGGCCATTTAAATACACAAACCATGCATCTCTATCTTTTTTAATAGATTCAGACGTTAGTTTTTTCCACACATGTTCCGGGCACTGATTCAACCCAAGCGTATTATAAACCGACAAAGACAGCAGCTCATTTTGTATTAAAATCTCACAATAACGCTGATTACGTAAATTCTCTATACTGCCAGCAATGGCATTTTGTAAGACAAAACAGCATAAGATGCATTGAATAACAGTCCTCATCATATATTCCCTTAAAATTGAGCGCTCGTGAATACTATATACAGTGCCGTACAAATGACTTGATGACCGACTAAGCGCGCTCAACTCGCTATGC
Organism: Legionellaceae bacterium; assembly: GCA_947504875.1. Classification (GTDB taxonomy): domain Bacteria; phylum Pseudomonadota; class Gammaproteobacteria; order Legionellales; family Legionellaceae; genus CANNJI01. The sequence continues at coordinate 23,204 of CANNJI010000003.1, read as the reverse complement.
TCAGACAAAGCGCGCTTACCTGTTCATCAAGTCATCTGAACGGCACTATAAGATAAAAATCCTTGCGATTGCATCCATTCATCATTGGCAAATTTTGATAAATAATTACGAATCGAATCGGGTAAAATAACTAAACAATTTTGTCCGGTTTTCAATGTTTTTGCAGCCTCTAATGCGGCCCACATGGCAGCGCCGCTTGAACCTCCAACTAACAATCCTTCTTCACGAATAAGCCTTCGGGCCATCAATAAACTATTATTATCATTCACCTTAATATAGGTATCAACCAAACTATTATCCAATACCTCAGGGAAAAAATCGTAGCCAATCCCCTCAACTGCATATGGGTTTATCTCATCACCACCACCTAAAATTGATCCATAGGGGTCAACACCAACGACTTGTATTGATGAATAATGCTTTTTTAAACCACGAGCAAGACCGGTAATTGTTCCTCCTGTGCCTACACCAGCAACAATCATATCTAACGTTTTGAACTCACCAATAATTTCTTGTGCCGTTCCATATTGATGCGCATTGGGGTTAGCTGGATTAGCATACTGATCTAAAATATGTGCATGAGGAATTTGTTGCTGTAATTTTTTTGCAAGCGAAATATGACTGTCGGGATCTGACGATGCTGCTTCTGAGGGAGTACGATAAATTGTCGCACCCAATCGTTCAAGCACTACTTGTTTTTCATGGCTCATTTTATTAGGCATGGTAATGATCACATGATATCCAAGAACGGCACCTGCTAGGGCGATACCAATACCCGTATTACCGGAAGTAGGTTCAATTAAGGTATCACCAGGTTTAATTCGCCCAGATTCTTGAGCTTTTTTAACCATCTCAAAACCAATTCTATCTTTAATTGATCCGCCTGGATTTAAAAACTCGCATTTCACATAAACATTACAACTGAGCTTATCCGAAAGATGATTAATTTTAACAATGGGCGTTTTCCCAATAACCTCAAGAATGGTTGAATAAATCATTAACTATCCTTTTAATGATGGTGATATTAATTAAGATCATGATATAGACAATCATGACACGACTCAAATTTTTTGCAACTTTCCCACGCACGAGTAAAATTCATTTCATGCGTAAGCCGTGTGAAATACGCTATTACCTATTGAAATTACCCTAAATATCGTCATTGGGTAATAGATAAAGTAAAAAGAAAGTTAACAGTTGAAACCCTCCTTGAACCATATGATTTTGCTCAAGGTCAAATTTCATGACCACTTGGTCCGCCAGAAAAAACAAAAACCAATATGTCAGTGCAACAATATGCGCACGATTGGCTCTGTTTATCCAGACTTTATAATCACGCCTTAATCCTAAACTTGCCCAACAAAAAAAAGCTGTTGCAATCACTGAGTAGACTAAAATTCCAATGAATAAAACGAGGGAAAGCCAAGCTGGAACATTGTACATGCGTAATGAATGTTCTAGATTTGAATAATTTATATCCGGTGCCCAGCTCGCATTAAGCATTTTAAAATGCGCTAACGCACCTGTTATATCTGTCCATAATGCAATCAACCACCAGAATGTCCAAAAAATAATGGTTGTTTTTTTTAGGCATTCATTATTTAACCTTATGTTCATTCCTTTTGTATCCTTAAATATACGGGGTACATTTTACTTGCCAATACAAAAACTTGAAAAAATTTCGCCTAGCAAATCATCTGAAGTAAACTCTCCTGTAATTTCAGAAAGTGCCTCATGAGCACATCGTAAATCATCAGCCAATAACTCAAATGCACGATTAATATGAACTTGATTCATCCCTGCGTTTAAATAATAAAGCGCTTTGTCCAGTGCGTCTAGGTGCCGTTGTCTTGCAAAAAACAATCCTTCACTGAGTTGAAAGCCGAGAGATTTTTTTATCCTGTCTCTTAACACATCAAATCCTTCACCCGTTTTGGCTGAAATATAAACCGTATTATTATCATGTTGAGCAGGGGGATGAATGATGTCTATTTTATTCATGACATGAAGAATAGTAACATCAGGAGGCAGTGCCATTTGAATTTCAGCGCTAAGTCCATTCGTGGATTCTTTATTGATATGATCAGTCATTAATAAAACGCAGTCTGCATCAGCAAGTGCTTGCCAAGCGCGTTTAATCCCTTCTTGTTCTACCCTATCATCGGTTTGACGTAATCCAGCTGTGTCAATGATGTTTAGCGGGATATCATCACATAAAATTTTTTCTCGCATGATATCACGCGTTGTACCAGGAATGTCGGTGACAATTGCAACATCACGTCCCGAAAGCGCATTAATTAACGTTGATTTACCAACGTTAGGCCGTCCAGCAATAACCAAGGTTGCTCCTTCTCTTAACAAGGCACCTTGCGTTGATTGCATACGCAGTAATGTCAGAGAATTTAAAAGTTCAGATAATGCAGAAGCTATTTTTCCATCATTCAAAAAATCAATGTCTTCTTCTGGAAAATCGATTGCTGCCTCAACATAAAGTCGAAGATTTACAATCTGCTGGCTTAAACTATTGATGCGTTTAGAAAAAACACCGTCAAGTGATCTCATGGCTAGTCGGGCAGCCGTTTGAGAGCTCGCATGAATCAAATCCGCAATGGCTTCAGCTTGTGCTAAATCGATTTTATTGTTTAAAAAAGCCCGCTCAGAAAACTCACCGGGTTTTGCTAAACGAGCACCTAAAGATAGACATAACGATAAAAGGTGTTGCAAAACAATGGGTGATGCATGTCCCTGTAACTCAACCACATCCTCTCCCGTAAACGAATGAGGACTTTTAAAATAGAGAACCAACCCTTTATCGATACAATCACCCTGCGTATCATAAAAGGAACAATAGTGAGCTTGGCGAATGGATAGTGATTGCTTTTTAGTAAGATGAATAGCGATAGAATATGCAAGCGGTCCGGATAATCGAATAACCGCTACACCTCCAAATCCAGGGGGTGTAGCAATCGCAACTATGGTATCCACGACACTTACTTAACCACAGCTAAGGTTTTTTTTGATTTTTTTGTTTCTTTTTGATCACCAAATTTTTTGGTGATATACCATTGCTGTAAGACTGTTAATGTATTATTAACTGTCCAATACAATACCAATCCTGATGGAAAGTTCCAAAAGAGTACAGTCAATAAAACAGGGAAAAACATCATGATTTTAGCTTGCATTGGATCCGGTGGCGCAGGATTAAGCTTTTGTTGAATAAACATGGTGATCCCCATAATCAGTGGGAGCACATGGTAGGGATCTGGTGCTGCTAAATCTTGAATCCATAGAATAAAAGGAGCCTGTCTTAACTCAACACTTTCAATCATCACCCAATACAACGCTATCATTACAGGAAATTGAACGATCAAAGGCAAACATCCAGACAGCGGATTAACTTTTTCTTGTCGATAAAGCTCCATGGTTGCCTGACTTATTTTAGCTTTATCATCACCATAACGCTCACGCAATGCTTGTAATTTAGGTTGTAATTGTCGCATGCCTGCCATTGAACGATAACTTTTTGATTGTAAACGATAAAATGCTATTTTTACAATCAATGTCACCAATACGATCGACCATCCCCAATTACCAACAAAACCATAAATCCATTTCATTAAGGAAAATAAAAAGGATGCTACAAACCATAACCAGCCATAATCGATCGTCAAATCTAAACTCGGAGCAATTTGTTTTAGATCATCTGCAATTTCAGGTCCTACATATAACTGAGTCTGTATACGCTGCTCTTCTAAAGGTTTAAGAACAATGGGTTTACTAACAATACCAATGGTGTAACTGTCCTGTGATGAGCGTGTATAAAAATTATTATTTATATTTGTATCGGGTATAAACGCCGTGAGAAAATAGCGTTGTTGCATTGCAATCCAGCCATTTTTAACATCAACATCTAAATTATGCTTATCCATATCTTTAAATGTAACTTTCTGGTACCGGTGATGCGCAGGATTAGAGTAAGATGCTCCTGTATATGAACCTACGTGCATAGGACTCGATTTATCTTCTGCGGGCGCTTTACGTAAAAGTTGTGTGCTCATATAACCATTCCACACATGACTTTGTTCGTTTTTAATACGATACGTAATATCTATTAAATAACTTCCTTTTTTAAACGTAAAATCTTTATAAGCTGTTAATCCAGTGGATGTTTTGCCTTCCAAGGTTACAACTAATTCATTTTGATTAGCATTCAACGCGTAAGCGGTTTGTTGGCTTTTAAATTTAAAATCAATGGGTTTAACCAATCCATTATTAACAATAAACAAACTGCTGTTTGCAACATATCGTGTATTTTCTCCATCCATTAGCAAAGGGAATGGTGTGTTTTTGTCATCAACTTGAAACGGATATTTCAAGAGTTCAGCGCCTATCAAATCGCCTTGTTTAAGATCTATTTTTAGAGAAAAAACATCAGTTTTAACATCAATTGTGTTTGATGGTTCACTGATAATTACAGTGTCATTATTTGTTGTTTCAAGGGATGACGACTGATTTTTTGAAAATTCGGGTAATAATTGATCATTGCTTTGTGTTTTAACCACTGTTGGCGGGTTATAAACCATGGGATGTTCTGCCTGCCAATTAGTCCATAAAGTATAACTAACTAAGCCTAAACCAATACCTATAATTAATCGTCGCATATCCATTAAATATTCTCTTTTTTTGATAAAACTGGATCATAACCACCAATTGCCCATGGATTACATCGAAGTAAACGTACGAGAGCAAGACTCATCCCTTTGATAACGCCACGATGAGTAATTGAAAGAACAGCATATTCCGAACAACTGGGATAAAATTTGCACCGTTGGCCAAGATAAGGACTTATGACATATTGATAAAATTTTATCGGCAGACAAATTATTTTTCGTGTATAGCACTTAATTTGGGCCATAATTTTTCCATTTGCTCTGCAAGGTCATTTTTTTCGATTTTTGCAATGCCATGTTTTGCTAAAACTACAATATCAACTGCGGGAATATTTTTTTTCAATCTAAACGCTTCACGAACGATGCGCTTAACTCGATTTCGATTATGTGCTTTTGCTATATTTTTTTTTGATAAGATAAGCCCAAGCCTTGCATGCCCGATTGTGTTTTCACAATATAACAATGTAAAACTTGAGGTGCTTATCTTTTTTGCTTTTTTAAATACAGCGTCATATTCGCTTTTTTGCAATAGTCGTTGTGTTTTATTAAAACAATACACGTTAAGCTGTTAAACGTTTTCGGCCTTTAGCACGACGACGATTAATCAGTAATCGACCTGCACGAGTTGCCATACGAGCACGAAATCCATGATCGCGTTTACGTTTTAAGTTACTGGGTTGGAAAGTACGTTTCATATTAAACCTATCAATCTTTTAAGAGTCGGCAATCATAAGAAAAAAACAACCTTTTGTCAAACACTCGCGCACGATCAATCAATTAATTTTAGACAGCAAGAAATGTTGTCGTATTATTATTATAAAGTAATTTAAATACCTTATTTTTTTTATTAAGCACTTTTTTTCTGTGCGTAAGTCATAAAATATCATAATAATTAACCTGTTACGTTATTTTAATCTTGTGGTCTAGCATGTAATGAGTTGGTATTTAATTTGATGTATCAATGTATATTTTTTTTAATAGCATAGTTATACACACAGTAACTGTCCCTTAATTCTATGTTTATCTACAAGATATTATTTATCTAAGATAGATATCATTTTTTTGTTTTAGTCTGGCTCTTATAATAATAATATATTAAGTTATTTATTAATGATTATTATAAGTATTCAGTTTTCTGTTTATAACTTTTATTTATTCATATAAATCATTTGGTTATGTTTTTCAAAGGCTGTTTGAATATTATGTATGAGAACATGATTTGTTATGAATAGATCATATATGTTGCATTTTTAATCTATTTATACACGGTTTTTAGCACCTCTATACTATCGCTTATTCACAGCTTCCTTTCTTTAAACTAGAATACCCATTCATTTTAAGGGGGAGTGCAATGTGGTTTTAAATGTTTGGCAGCAGTGTTTAGCCGTTTTAGAAACTGAATTTACCCCTCAACAGTTCAATACCTGGATACGGCCTTTACATGCTGAGTCCTTAGACGATGGTGCTACTTTGGTGTTATTAGCCCCTAATCGTTTTGTTGTTGATTGGGTTAAAAAATATTTTTATCCTCGGATTCATGAGTTGTCAGTGCAATTGAGTGCTGATGCCATTAAATCGGTTAGTATTGAGATAGGGAGTAAAGTAGCTCAGTCCGTTCAAGAAAAGGTTAAAACAGAAAGCCCTGTTCGTGCTGATAACTTTGCTGTTTCTACTAAAAAATCGGCTGATCATTACAAAAACAGTTACTTAAATAAAAAATTCGTTTTTGAAAGTTTCGTCGAAGGAAACTCAAACCAACTTGCTCGTGCTGCATCAATGCAAGTAGCAGAGTGTCCTGGTGATGCCTATAATCCATTGTTTATTTATGGTGGCGTTGGGTTGGGAAAAACCCATTTAATGCACGCCATTGGCAATACGATTTTAAAAAACAACCCTGAAGCAAAGGTGTTGTATTTGCATTCCGAGCGATTTGTTGCTGACATGGTTAAAGCGTTACAAACTAATACCATCAATGAGTTCAAGCGATTTTATCGTTCCCTAAATGCCCTGCTTATCGATGATATTCAATTCTTTGCTGGAAAAGATCGCTCGCAAGAAGAGTTTTTTCATACATTCAATGCACTTTTAGAAGGCCAGCAGCAAATTATTTTAACCAGTGATCGCTATCCAAAGGAAATTGAAGGTGTTGAAGAACGTCTCAAATCACGTTTTGGCTGGGGATTAACTGTTGCAGTTGAACCCCCTGAGTTAGAAATGAGAGTTGCAATTTTAATGAGTAAAGCCGAGCTCTCTAATATTGAATTACCGTATGAGGTTGCTTTTTTTATTGCAAAACGTATTCGTTCAAATGTGCGTGAACTCGAAGGTGCTTTACGTCGGGTTATTGCTAATGCCCATTTTACCGGGAAATCAATTACCATTGAGTTTGTTAATGATGCGCTCCGTGATTTACTTGCTTTACAAGATAGGCTTGTTACCCTTGATAATATTCAAAAAACTGTTGCTGAATACTATAAAGTAAAAGTTGCTGATCTGTTGTCTAAGCGTCGTAGTCGTTCTATAGCCCGACCGCGTCAAATGGCAATGGCTTTGGCTAAAGAACTAACAAATCATAGTTTGCCTGAAATTGGTGATCATTTTGGTGGGCGAGATCATACCACCGTGATTCATGCTTGTCGTAAAGTTAAAGACTTATTACAAGAAGCTGGTGAGTTTGCAGAAGATCATAAAAATCTTATCCGAACATTGTCGTCATAAGGAGCATTGATATGTTTGAACTGACCATATCCAAAGAAGATTTACTTGGGCCCTTACTTTTGGTGGCTGGAGCTGTTGATAAAAAACAATCACTTACCTTGTTGTCACATGTTTTGTTGGTTCTAGATGCTCAAACCCTTCAATTAACAGCAACTGATCTCGAAATTGAAGTTTCAGCACGCATCCCGTGTGTGTCTTCTTCGCAGCAGGGGGCAATCACCGTTCCTGCAAAAAAGGTAGTCGATATTATTCGATCTTTAGACGATGGGGCAGAGTCCAGAATTATTTTTAAAGAAGGAACGGTTTCTATTAAACAGGGCCGTAGCCACTTTAAGCTTTCAACGCTTCCTGCAGAGGGTTACCCCAAAATGCAGGATGAGGCCAGTGATGTTGAACTATCAATACCCACGGTTTCTTTAGTTTCTCTTTTACAGTCAACGCATTTTGCAATGTCTCAGCAGGATGTGCGCGTTTTTTTAAATAGCTTGCTGTTAGAAATAGAGCCCTCTGGGCTTACTGCCGTTGCAATGGACGGTCATCGAATGGCCGTTGCAAAACTACCGATGTCTATTGGCCAGCAATTTCAACGTTTGCTTCTTCCCCGTAAAGGGGCTCAGGATATGATAAAATTACTGCAATCAATCACTGATGAGTCTGTTATCCTTTCTTGCGGTAAAAATCATATAAAAATAACTTCAAATTGCTATGTTTTTTCTTCCAAATTGGTTGAATCTCGATTTCCTGCGTACTCAAAGGCAATTCCACGCGAGCAGGATAAACAAGTTTTAATCGACAGAGATGTTTTAAAACGCGTATTATCTCGTATCATTATTTTAGCCAATGAAAAGTCTCGAGCCGTTCTTTTACATATTCAGGCGGGTCTTATTACTTTTGTTGCTAATAATCAGGAAAAAGAAGAGGCTATTGAAAGTTTGGAGGCACAAACTCAAGGAGATGAGCTTAAAATTGGCGTTAACGCCGGTTATTTGATCGACGTGCTTAATTTCTTGCCAGCCGGATTGGTTCGATTATCTTTCTCCACCACAGACAGCAGTATTTTAGTTGAATCTTTGTTGAATGAGCATTATCAATACATTATCATGCCTATGAAATTATGAGTATTGTTCGTCTCGATATTACCCATTTGCGTAATATTTCAAATGAAAGATTCGCTTTTCATTTGACCCGAAATATTTTTTTTGGTGGAAACGGTGCAGGAAAAACCTCAGTACTTGAGGCTATTTATCTGTTGACGACGGCTCGCTCTTTTAAAACGCGCGAGCTTTCTTCTCTTATTTCGAATGATTTCTCTTCGCTTGAGCTGTTCGGGAAAACAATTGATGAAAACACCGTTTGTATACAAAAAACCCGCAGCGCAACCTTTGTTCGTTTTAATCATACGCCTTGTTTACGAAGCAGCGCTTTGGCTCTCATGATGCCTTGTCAGGTTTTTTATCAGGACATGTTTGAAATTATAAACGCAGGCCCTTCTGTTCGACGGACTATTCTTGATTGGGGATTGTTTCACGTGAAACCATCGCATGGTTCATTGTTAAAAGATTGTCGTCGTATTTTAAAACAACGCAATATATTGCTACGTCAAAAAGCACCACTCTCCAATCTTCTCCCTTGGAATAAACAATTAGTTGATGTTTCTGAGAAGTTACATGAATATCGGCGGGAATACGTGAGCGCTTGGGCTGAACAATTTAGTAAAACGCTTCCCCTATTAACTAATATTGCTTGCACCCTTGATTATCAAAAGGGTTGGGATAAGAAAAACAGTGGCGCTTCACTAGAAACCATTTTGTTAGAACAATATGATTTGGATGTTTTTAGGCAATATACTCATTCAGGGGCTCATCAAGCCGATCTCATATTTAATATGGATAATTTAAATGCTAAGCAACATCTTTCTCGTGGCCAACAAAAATTGATTTTGATCGCTATTAAATTAGCTCAGGCCGCTCTTTTAGAAAAGGAATGTATTTTTTTATTTGATGACATTACCTCAGAACTTGATAAGCCTCATTTACATCGTTTATTTGCACTGTTAGATACTATCCCCGGACAACAATTCTTTACCACGACGGATCCTGAATTATTTAATGACTATCGAAATAATGCTGATTTCTTTTCTTTGAAAGATGGCATAGCTATTAAAGAAGAAGTTTCACGTGAAACTTCTTCTTGCTAACGATAGCCAATTAAAATTTATTTGATTTATTTTCTGAAGGCAAATAAAGCTCAGGAGGCTGGAGGCCGACGAGCCATTGCCGTAAGAGAATAAGTCAAATAAATTTTAATTGGCTATATCATCTTATTCGCAGACCTCTTGTAATGCACACGTAAGATTGGGTAGGCACTGATCAACCATGGTGCAGGCCGGGTCGTAATAGGAGTCGACACCCCCAACGACTCTTCCTCCATAATATCCCCCGCCATAATGATAACCTCCGTAAGCTGCTGCTCCATGGTAGTCACCACCATATACGCCACCATGGTACCCACCATAACCTCCAGCATGAACCCAAGCATAACTTATACTGCTCATAGACAGTCCTATAAACAAGCATAAAACGCTAACCATTTTACATGTGTTCATATTCATCTCCATATCGTTAGTGCGGTCCCTGTGACCTGTCATTTATTTCTGTTTCCTTACCTGATGCAGACTTTTGTTCAGCACGACCCATTGACGGTATTTTATGTACTGCATCTTTATCTTCGTGCGTGATATCTAACCAACGCTATTTGGCCTTTAAGTGTTATTATAGTACATTATTTGATAGATCTGTTAACTTTGTTGGTGTTTTTTGTGCTCAGAATAACAGACTTTACCTATCCGCAGCCCGGCGATGGCACGATAAAATAGCGTATGGTTTGATATGGTTTTAAAACTTGATTGTCAGTGAGAGTAACACCCAACCAGTGTAACTGAGTGTTATTGTTAAGTTAAAAAATGCCGTTAACTCAATTACTCACGTTACGCAGTATCGTAATGCTGTCGGTGCGACTTGGCGAACGCAGTGAGCATAGTCGCAGTTAATGCCCGGGATCTATTCATCAACCAGCAAAGTGCCACTAATCGCACATCGTTTATCTACCCTATCTGAAATGGATAGAATTTTAGTGTTTGTGGGCAGATTATTGAAGATGGGACACATGACGAATTAATCCAACTCAAAGGCCACTATGCCACCATGTGGCATATGCAAGCCGGTGGATTTCTTCCTGAGCATTTAAATGATAAAGAGACCAATGAGTGAGTCAAAAAGAATCCAATAGGCAAGTAGTGAACCAGGGCGTTATACAAGCAGCAGAATATTTATTACAGCACCATTTTGCAACTCCATCCCTCAACTAAGCGGCAACTTTGAATAAAGCAGGGATTAAAAATCTTACCCAAAGTGCTCGCGGTTATATGCGAAAAATCACGAATAGTTGAGAAAGATTTGAGAGAGAGAAGTCGATGTTATTCAATAATAATCAAGATGTTACGCACTATTGTGAACCATTAAGAACTGTTATAAAATAGTTCAATGGTACCGAGAAGAGGACTCGAACCTCCACGGGGTTACCCCCACTAGCACCTGAAGCTAGCGTGTCTACCAATTCCACCACCTCGGCAATGTTTGCTAACTTACTCAACCTGTTTAGCATTGTCAATTGTTATTTATACTGGATTATAAGGTTTACACCTTGACCCAGTCGATAAAATCACCTATTTTACAAAATGACAATCAAAGTACAGCGAATAGCGATCCACTAAACATGAACCTTGCAACCGAACGTAAACCACTCACTGAATTTACTGAAAAAGCATATTTGGATTATTCCATGTATGTTATTTTAGATCGTGCCCTGCCTCATTTGGCAGATGGATTTAAGCCAGTTCAAAGACGCATTGTTTATGCTATGTCTGAGCTCGGCTTAAAGGTCACGTCTAAACACAAAAAATCAGCGCGAACCGTTGGGGATGTGTTGGGTAAATTTCATCCGCATGGTGATTTAGCGTGTTATGAAGCCATGGTGCTTATGGCACAACCTTTTTCTTATCGCTATCCTTTTGTTGATGGCCAAGGTAACTGGGGGTCGCCTGATGATCCAAAATCATTTGCTGCCATGCGCTACACAGAAGCACGCCTTTCGGCATATTCTGATTTGTTGCTATCAGAACTCCAACAAGGCACGGTTGATTGGGTCGATAATTTTGACGCTACGCTAAAAGAGCCTTCTTTACTCCCCGCACGCTTACCTAATGTGTTGCTCAATGGCGCAACGGGTATTGCGGTGGGCATGTCATCGGACATCTTGCCCCATAACCTTACAGAAGTGGCCAATGCTTGCATTTATTTGCTGGATAATCCAGAGGCCTCCCTTGATGATCTGCTAACGTGTGTTCAAGGACCCGATTTTCCGACAGCTGCTGAAATCATCACCCCGAAAGCAGCCATCCAATCGATGTATGAAACGGGTCTTGGGTCGATCAAAATGCGTTCGGTATATACGCTCGAAAAACATAATATTGTGATTACTGCATTGCCTTATCAAGTGTCTGGCGAAAAAATAATGGAGCAAATTGCTGCTCAAATGCAACAGAAAAAACTACCCATGGTTGAAGATTTACGTGATGAGTCAGATCATGAGCATCCAACCCGATTGGTGATTATCCCACGTTCAAATCGAATCGACGCTGAGGGTCTCATGTCTCACTTGTTTGCTACGACGGATCTTGAACGCAGTTACCGTGTTAATTTTAATATGATTGGGCTTGATGGTAAGCCACGGGTTAAAAACCTAATTTCTATTTTAAATGAATGGCTTATCTTTCGTCTTAGCACGGTGAGAAGGCGTTTAAATTATCGTTTGAGTCATGTCCTAGATCGATTACATGTGCTTCATGGTCTATTAATAGCTTTTTTAAATCTTGATGAAGTGATTCGTATTATTCGGGAATCCGATTCTCCCAAAGAAGCACTCATGGCGCGTTTTGAATTAACCCCTCGCCAGGCGGATACTATTCTTGAAACCAAATTACGTCATTTAGCTAAACTTGAGGAAATGAAATTACAATCTGAACTGGATGAGCTTGCGAAAGAGCAAGCCACGTTAGAGGCCTTATTAAGCAGTGACAAACGATTACGTGGATTGGTGAAAGATGAAATCATAGCCGATCGTAATCAGTATGGTGATAAACGCCGTTCTCCTGTTATCACCCGAGGCGAATCACAAGCTTTAAAAGAAGAGGATATTCTACCTAACGAACCCATTACCGTTGTTTTGTCTGAAAAAGGCTGGATCCGAGCGGCAAAAGGTTTTGATATTGATGGAGAAACCTTAGGGTATAAAGCAGGTGATGCTTTTAAAGCGCAGACCTCTGCACGAAGCAATCAACAAATTGTATTTTTTGATAGTGTAGGTAAAGTGTATGCGTTACCCGGACATGTATTACCCTCTGCGCGAGGACAAGGTGAGCCCTTAACGGGAAAACTCAACCCAGTGGATGGCGCATCCTTTGTTGCCTTAATCAGTGGTGAGCCTGACGATAGCGTACTGTTAGCAACCGATGCAGGCTATGGGTTTTTAACCCGATTAGGTGATTTACATGTAAAAAATCGTAACGGTAAAGCCTGTATTAATTTATCCAGCAATGCACGTGTTATGCCGCCGCGTATCATTTTATCCCCCGATGAAGCACATATTGCCTGCGTCACCAGTACGGGCCGCTTGCTTTTATTTATGGCCAATGAGCTTCCAATGTTAAGTCGTGGTAAAGGCAATAAACTTATCAATATTCCTTCAGCAGATGCAGCTTCGCATCAAGAGTTTATGGTGGATGTGCTGGTTGTTCCAAAAGATGCAGCGTTGATTATTCAAGCAGGAAAGCGTCAATTTACCTTAAAACCGAATGATCGTGAGCCTTATGTGAGCACACGTGGACGTCGGGGTAATCGCTTGCCGCGGGGGTTACAACAAGTAACGGCCTTACGACTTGATAAATAACGAACAGACACTGCCATGCCCTATTTTTTTAATGATGAACTGCGTTTTGCAATACAACATGCATTTGAATCAGCAACAATGGAATCAGAAGCTTTTGAGTGCTCACATCCAGATACAATAGCATATTTTTTTATACGATTTGGAAGGCCTGTTATTGCAGATTTTAATGAAGCAGAAGAGCATCGTTTTATTGACAGACTTTTTATGGGTGATCAAGACCTCTCTCGACAGTGTAATCTTGTTTTAAATACATTGGGCTTATCTGTTGTTCTTGGATTTCGCTGGTGTGGACTATTTCAGGATAAAAAGGCAATTCAACTTGAGGGTATTGCACTAAAAATCAATGGCACCCATGCACAAAGGGTCGAGCACATGATTAGTTTGGCTGTTATAACGGAGGTTTATGCCAAGGCTCAGTTGATCAAAAATTCATCTGACTTTCTCAGGCGGTTGCTAGTGCATCGTCTTGTAAATACGTGCTGTTATTGTCGTCCCCGCGCAGGCGGGGATCTATCCTTGATGTGGCATTTTGATCATGCTGAGCATGGATCCCCGCCTGCGCGGGGACGACATGATAAGGGATCGTATTTACAGGAAGATATACTCGCACCTCCTGTTTTATCTATGACAAAATCCTCTGTTTTTTATCCCTGTTCGTCTGTCACCCAAAAGAACATGCCTGAGACTAATGTCGAAGCACTCATCAGGCAATGGGTGCCTACCATTTCAAGTGCTTATCATCGAGCAGATGATGTAGGCATTAATCCTGCATATCAAGCACTCTCTCAAGTGTCTTGTTCTCTCGCATTGAATGAAAAAAAAATTTGGTTACTACGGTCTGATTTTATTCTTGCTGTAGGTAATAAAAATGCGTACTGGGTTAATTTCAAAGAAAATGCACTCTCACAATGTATTGAGCCCGCGCTGCATTCGTATATTAATTGGGATAACCGATATGGCCATTCATCGTTAGCTATTCCTGATGAAACTTATGATGGCTCCGCTTATTATGGGGGATATTTTGCTCAACGGCATGCGCATTTAGAGGTTTATTTGTTCAGTGGTCGGTATCAACGTAACGATTTAAGCGCCCCAGCTAAAACACTTCTCGAAACCTATATTGCTCATCAACTTCAAATGGCTTATGGGAGTCAACCGGTTGAATTTATAGATGCGGTCTTACCTAGGCGTGGCGAGCGACATTTATCTTGCTTTGATTTATCTTTTTTTCATCATAATAAACCCTTGCCTGATTATTGCGTTCGACGGATTTACGCTAAGACTTCACCCGTTTTGGACGATACCCATAGCCCACCGCAAGATTTTGGTACAAGTTTATGATGGTGAGTGTTTGCTCTATTTTTCGCTTATTAACCAAAATATTTAGCTCATCAAGCTTTATTTTTTCATCAAGCAATGAAAGATAACTGATGATCCCTTGATGATATAGCGCACGATTCAGCCGATAAGCCTTTGCCTCGTCTTGTGTTGCGGTGACTGTCATGTTTAAGCGCTGCGTAAAATACTCATGTGCTGCCATGTCACTGTCTACATCACGTAGCGCACGTCTGAGGGTATCCACATAACGATAATAAGCGGCTTTTGTTATTGCTTTTGCTTTATCGAGTTCGCCAAAAGATGACAAGGTTAATAAGGGTTGAGATAAAATGGCCTGATTAAAATAAATCGGGGTGCCTAAGGTATATCCATTGGGAATGGTCGCAATATCTCCTCTTGCCATGCTCAAATTAATACTGGGCAGAAAATTAGAAATGGCTACACCAATGCCCGCCCGTGTTGCTTCAAGCTCCTGTTTCGCTGCCATCATGTCGGGACGGTGTTCAATAACTTGCAGGGGCAAAGCACCAATCACCATTTGATCACTGTTAACCTTAGCAAAGGGTTGTTTAAAATTAAAGGAGCAGGGATTTTGATTCATTAAATAGCGTAACGCATTTTGAGTAAAAACCAGATTTTTTTTAATTAATTTTTCTTCGGATTTGATGAGGGCCAGTTCAGATTGCGCTTTGGCGACGTCTATCTGGCTGGTCAGTCCATGGCGTGTTGTTTCTTGAATGATGGCTAAGGATTGCGTTAAATCATCATCGATGACTTTTAATAAGTGTAATTCTTCAGTCTGAGCCAAGTGACTAAAATAGCTTCTGGCAATTTGCGCAATAACAGCCAGTTTAACCCCATTTCGCATGGCTTTTGTTGCTTTAACCTCATGGTTTGCGCGGATTTGTTGTTTGATTTGACTAAAAATATTAATCGTATAATTGGGAACGGCATTGAGTAATACGCCGGTATACCCTAAATATGGAAATGAAGAATATCCAACGTTCCCTGTGACCGTTGGGATCCAATTTAATTCGACCCGCTCTAACTCGCCTTCTGCTGCTTCAACGTTGGCCATCGCAACACGAATACTATTGTTGTTACGTAATCCTTCGGCAATCAAATGATTAAGGGCTGGATCATGATATTGATGCCACCATGCAAAACAGCGTTCGTTTTTTGTTGTATTGCTCATGAGATGGTCGCGCGCTTCCCACGATTTGGGGATTTCAAGTGGTTTTTTCATGTCAGCGTCGTGCTTGACCATACAAGATGAGGATGACAATACAATTAGGCATAAAATAAATAAACGAATAGACACGTTTTAAATCCCTCCGCGAGCATGAAATACTCGTAAATTATCAAGCATGGTTTGAACCTTTAATCTCAGCACGTGATCTTGCGTTGGGGCCAAAAGAAATAACTGTCGAATGGCCTCTAAGGTTTGAGAAACCTGGGCATGAAAGTTATCAGCTTCCAATAAATCTTGTGGCTCTAGCGCATAATCATGCTGCGCTGTTAATTCAAACTGTTGTGTTTCTAGAATTTTCGCATGACAGCGGGCACTTATTTTTAAAAACTCGGTTTTTTTTATCACCTTCTGTCGTGTAAGGCTCAATAAGACCTCCAGATTTTTAATGATATTGGCTTGATGCTCATGATAAAAAACTTGAGTCATTTTTTTATTTTTAAAAACAATGCCATCAAAAAACATACAGATAAAAAAAGCAATGATTGTCGCCCTTAAATAATCAAAGAAAAAATAATAGGCGTCATAATTTTCGGGTGAAAAATAAGCGGTTCCCAGCGAGGTTAATGTAACTGTAAAAATGGTTGGGTATGAATAAAATTTCCCCAGTGAAAAAAAGGAAAAAAATACGATAATAGGAATAATAACCATCATGAGCCGATAATCCAAAAGTCCTAAAAGCCATAAAAAATAGGAGAGCAATAATCCAATGATGGTGCCGAGAAAGCGATGTAATGTACGATGCATACTGGCCCCTGCATCAAATCCGACATAAATCATCATCACAAAAAAACCGACCCATCCTGCTCTGTTAAATTGTAATAATCGCTCAATCACCAGTGTTGTACTGAAGACAATACAAATTTGAAATGCGCGTTCGGCCCGGTATTCTATGAATTTAGACATAAATAATTCCAAGCATTGATTATTTTGAATAAAGGATTATTTTTTGAATCACTCACATGACACGGGTTTTCTTTTTTTATAGCGCGAATAAAAGCGGTTAGCGTGTCAATATAATTTTCAACCTCTGCTGGGGCAATCTGTGTTGGTGGCTTTCCTGCAACAAGGCTTAAAAGGTATAACTCATGAATCAGTAGGGTTATTTTTAATAGGGTGTAGGTTGGCATTGTTCTGGGAACCATGCGTGAAAAGGTGATGAATTGTATGAGCATGCCATGTGCTAATGTGGGTTGGTCGCCTCGGTGTATGGCTTTAAAATTATTTAAACACAGTGTCGTGAGCGCATAAAATGTTTTTAACCAGACCCTGTAATAAAAACTTAAAGGAAATAATATTAATGCGCCAAGAATAACAAACATCGCAAGGAGCGTTGTTATACCATGATTTAATATGGCATAAAGCTCACCATTGGCCTCTCGATAATTAAACGAATAAGACACCATGCTCAGGATGATAGGCACCAATACCAAATAGGATTGATCAAACCTTACGACAACGCTATACATTATAACAATGGTGACAAAAGCAAAAAGAAAGAAAAGCAAAGGCGCTGGGAAGATCACATTAAATAGATATATAAGACCAATGGCCCCAAGGGTTGTGGCAATAAAAAGTTTGTATTTATGACGAATGGTTTGGCCTTGTACTTCTGCGGTCATTGCGGTCAGTGGGATATAAAAAAAATAAAAATAGGCGTCGGAGATAGAAAACAGCCCATTCACAGCAAACAAAACGAACAAAACATAGACGATTTTAATGCCATTAACCCGATGGATGCCATATGGATCATAGGTTTCAATCGTGTGTATGAGCTTTGAGATATACATAAGCGCTCGCACCCGGTTGCAAAGGGAAATTTGGATCAGGATCTAAAATTTTTATTTGTAACGGTAAGCGCTGTGGAATCAATAACCATTCATTTTCGTTTTTAACAATTTGTTGTTGCGACCGATTTGATGTTTTTTGTCGGTTGGCGGGCCAAATGGTATTCACAATTTCACCATGAAAAATTTTATGAAAATAATACATTCGAAGGATAATATATGCTTTATCACCGGGCCTAATTCGT
This sequence comes from Legionellaceae bacterium, assembly GCA_947504875.1. Classification (GTDB taxonomy): domain Bacteria; phylum Pseudomonadota; class Gammaproteobacteria; order Legionellales; family Legionellaceae; genus CANNJI01. The sequence continues at coordinate 5,191 of CANNJI010000003.1, read as the reverse complement.
CGTAAGTCTGTTTCATCAAAATTAGCTTGCACCCACCATTGCGATGAATCCACAAAAGAAAACAATGGTTCATGAATTTTAACGGGCGTAAAATTTGAAATATACATGTTATCTACAAAACCATCGGCAGGTGCTTTGAGAATGGTTAAATTAAAATTAACCTGAGCATTATCCATCGCAGCTTTAAGGGCATTTACTTTTTTCTTTTGTTCAACAATTTGTTGATCTTCAATTTCAATTTGATTTTTAAGGGCATCTCGTTTTTTCTCTGCTGCATGCAAGCTATAATTGAGTTCTTTAATTTCAAGCATAGGGATTGCCTTACGCACTGCTTTGTTATCCTTATAGTTAAATCGTAATTTTGCTTTTTCATAGTCATAATTTGCAGCATTTAAGAGCGCGCGTGTTTTTTTTGTTTGATGTTCAATGACAGCAATGCGCTCTATGGCTTGTTCGTATTTTGATTTTGCATAGTCCAATGCTAATTGATAAGGTTTTTGATAGACGCGAATGAGCGGCGCGCCCTTTTTTACTGCCTCACCATTTTTAACATAAACTTTGGTCACATATCCTGAAACATCGGCCGCAACGGGTGTAATATTGGTTGCCACAAATGCATTATTGGTGAAGGGAACAAGATAAGAAAACCAGTGATACACACCAATAATAATGCCAATGATAATGACAAAGAGGGGTAAGTTAATTTCTTTTCTTAATTTAATAACGTTAGGCATAGGCTCATATGAATCAACCATTCTAGAATCATTATTACGTAAACCAGCAAGACCTGCAACAACACGTCATCCATTACAACAATTCCCGCCTTACGCCTTATGACAGCGCGCGCTTACCTGTTCATCAAGTCATGTGTCCTGCACGATAGTCACGCATGATTTCATTCTGAAAAAAAATCACTTAAAAGACACCTTTATCATTTACATGATATCATGAGTGTCTTTTTTGTTGTTTGGATTGGATTGTTATGAGTAACTCGCGAAATATTCTTGTCACAAGTGCCCTTCCCTATGCTAATGGGCATTTACATCTTGGGCATTTGGTTGAACATATTCAAACCGATATTTGGGTTCGCGTTCATAAAATGCTCGGGCATCGTTGTATTAGTATTTGCGGGGATGATGCACATGGCACGCCGATCATGCTCAAAGCCGAGCAATTAGGGATAACGCCTGAAGCACTAACCGCTGCCATGCAAGAAAGTCATGAGCATGATTTTAATGCGTTTGGCATTACATATGATGCCTATCACACAACGCATTCACCTGAAAACCAAGCGCTTGCTGAAGGTATATATAAACGCTTGCGGGATAATGGTGATATTGTTAAACGGACCATCAGCCAAGCATTTGATCCCATTAAAAACATTTTTTTACCTGATCGTTATGTTAAAGGTACGTGCCCCAAATGCGGTGCGCATGATCAATACGGCGATAGCTGCGAAGCATGTGGTGCGACTTATGCGCCAACTGACCTTATTAATCCAAAATCAACACTGTCGGGTGCAACACCTATAGAGCGTGAGTCTGAGCATTATTTTTTTGATTTACCTCGTTACGAATCACTCTTAAGAACGTGGACCAAGCAGGGGCATTTACAACCGGAAGTTGCCAATAAACTCGATGAATGGTTTGAGGCAGGGTTAAAACAATGGGATATTTCACGTGACGCCCCTTATTTTGGCTTTCCTATCCCTGATGCACCCAATAAATATTTTTATGTGTGGCTCGATGCGCCCATTGGTTACATGGCAAGCTTTAAAAAATACTGTGATGAGCATCAAGTGTCATTTGATGAATTTTGGAATAAAGACACCACCACAGAACTTTATCATTTTGTAGGCAAAGATATTGTCTATTTTCATGCGCTCTTTTGGCCTGCCATTTTATCTGGAAGTGGACACCGTCTTCCAACTGCTATTTTTACACATGGTTTCTTAACGGTTAATGGTCAAAAAATGTCGAAATCGCGTGGCACATTTATTGAGGCACGACGCTATCTTCAGCATTTAAATCCTGAGTATTTGAGGTACTATTTTGCAGCAAAATTAAATCCTCGTGTTGAGGATCTTGATTTGAATTTTGATGATTTTATGAATCGTGTCAATGCAGATTTAATTGGAAAGCTTGTTAATATTGCAAGTCGTGCAGCTGGTTTTATTAATAAGCGTTTTAATCATCAGCTGGCGGACACGTTAGATAAGCCAGCCCTTTATGCTGAAATTGTGAGTGCGCGTGAGGCCATTATTGAGGCTTTTGTTGCACGAGACTATGCGCATGCTATTCGACAAATCATGGATCAAGCTGCACGTGTTAATCAATACATTGATGCAGAAAAACCTTGGGTTCTTGCTAAAGACCCTGAGCAAGAACATCGCGTTCAGCTGATTTGTAGCATGGCACTTAATTTATTCCGAGTACTCATGACTTATCTTAAACCTGTATTACCGGCCATGGCAAAAGAGGCAGAGCTTTTTCTCAATACACCCTTTTCTTTTGAGGCCCTCAATACGCCATTGCTCTCACACACCATTAACACATTTAAGCCATTGATGACGCGTGTAGAGCAACAAGCGATTGACGCCATGCTTGATACAACGTCGGATTAACACCATGGTGACTGCAAATGACATTGATGCTTTGCTTCCTCAAACCCAATGTGGGGAATGTGGCTTTCCTGGATGTATGCCTTATGCCGAAGCGCTTGCCGCAGGCGAGGCGCCAATTGATCGCTGCCCACCCGGGGGCGTTCTTACCTTAAAAGCGCTTGGGACATTGCTTAACATTAACCCTGAGCCTTATTTAATGGAGGCCGCTCAAAAAACACGCCCGCCATCAACGGCGATTATTCGTGAAGCGGAATGTATCGGCTGTACTAAATGCATTCAAGCATGCCCTGTTGATGCAATCATTGGCAGTGCTAAAACCATGCATACCATTTTAAGTCAAGAATGCACTGGCTGCGGCCTTTGTGTGGAACCTTGTCCTGTGGATTGTATTGATATGGTTGCCCTTGATTCGTTTACGTTTAATAAAGAAACCGCACGTAACCGATTTAAGGCAAAAAAAGAGCGCGCATTGAGCCATGCGCAGGATGAAATAGCACGTTATGAGGCTAAACGACTCCTTGCACGCCAAACACTGGAGCGTCTTCAAGCAAAAAATAAACCATGAATAAACAAACGCGGCGCATTATATTTGAGCGTTTTAAAGCTCAAACGCCACATCCAACAACGGAGCTTCATTATAGCACTCCTTTTGAGTTGCTGATTGCAGTGATGCTCTCGGCACAAGCAACAGACATCAGCGTTAATAAAGCAACGGAACCCTTATTTAAGAGCGCTAATACACCTGACGCTATCCTCGCACTGGGTGAAGTAGGTTTAAAAACTTATATAAAAACAATCGGGCTATTTAACACAAAAGCCGCCAACATCATTAAAACCTGTGCCTTGCTCAACGCGCACTATGGCGGAGAAGTGCCCTCAACACGCGAGGCTCTTGAGGCCTTACCCGGTGTAGGACGAAAAACAGCCAATGTTGTTCTGAACACGGCTTTTGGCCAAGCCACCATGGCGGTTGATACGCATATTTTTAGAGTAGCCAACCGCACGGGCCTAGCTCCTGGAAAAAACCCGCTGGCCGTAGAGTTGGGGCTGTTAAAAAATATTCCAAAAGCCTTTTTAAAAGACGCGCATCACTGGCTTATTTTACATGGCCGTTATGTGTGCAAAGCACGCAATCCCTTGTGTTCTCAATGCCCTATTGTTGATTTGTGTGATTGGCAGATGATATCTAGATAATATGAACTTCTGTCACCAGATCAATGACAAATGTTTCTTTCACTGCGGTTTGAATCGTGGTGCTTAATTGTTTGATTTGCTCACCAGAGCCATTGCCATAGTTCACCAGCACCAATGCTTGGTTCGCATGTATGCCAACATCACCAAACCGTTTGCCTTTAAAACCACATTGCTCAATTAACCATGCAGCTGGAATTTTAATGCGGTCATCTTTTTCTTTAAAATAAGGCATGGAGGAATATTTTTTTTGCATGTTTAAAAAAATATCTTCTGACACAATGGGGTTTTTAAAAAAACTGCCTGCATTTCCTATCAGCGCAGGGTTTGGTAATTTTTCTTGTCGTAGCTGTATGATTGCATCACTGATTATTTTAATTGAGATGTCTTCGCCCTTTAATTTTTGTTTGATCGAGCCATAATCAATTTGAAATGCAGGGGTTTTATTTAAGCGAAAGATCACGTGTGTGATCACCAATTTGTTTTTTAGTGTCCGCTTGAAAATACTGTCACGATAATTAAAATCACAGGCATGATTTGTAAAAACTTGGACGCTTTGATCGTCCATTGAAATGGTGTGCACTTCAAAGATCGTGTCTTTAATCTCGACACCATATGCTCCTATATTTTGTATTGGCGCAGCGCCGACCGTTCCCGGAATTAATGATAAATTCTCAATGCCTGCATAGTGTTGCTCAATACAATATAAAACAAATTGATGCCAATTTTCGCCTGCGCCAACTTTTAAATAAACATGTTCAGCATCTTCATTGATTTTCTCTATCCCCATAATTTTGTTATGAAGAACCAGTCCGTCAAAATCCTTGGTCAGTAATATATTACTGCCACCACCAAGCATTAAAGGATGGGTGTTTTTTTCTTTAGCATGAGACAAGATGACTTGTAATTCTTCCACATGATTTACAGTAAAAAAATAACGAGCAATCGATTCAATCCCGAACGTATTATAAGATTTGAGAGATTTGTTTGTTTCAATCATTGCTTTAGCTCTGTCATCATCATTATTTCTCGGCATGTATCAAGTATAACAGATGAATTGGCCTCTGTCTTATTGTGTGACGCCAGCTTTATTGGCACCACTTTTGTCCATCGTGACCTTTTCAGGCAAGCTATTCGACTTGATTGATTTGTTGAAAAAGGCCGGCGCGGCCGGTTCGTCACGCTTTTCTGATAACATGAAATCAATCGTCTGGCCTTCTTTGTCAACGGCTCGATACAGATAAACCCAATTACTTTTGACCTTAATATAGGTCTCGTCCATGCGCCATGATGTGCCAACGGGGCGCTTACAACGTTTGCGAAAAGATTCCTCCAACTGCGGCGCATAATCAATGACCCAGCCACATACCAACGAAC
>CANNJI010000002.1 GCA_947504875.1 Legionellaceae bacterium | reverse complement strand
TGATACAATCCATACAATCTCCTTTTGACGATTGAGATTATATGGTTTTTCAGCGAGTTACCTAATATTTATTGTTTAATCTTGCCACATCAGGGATGGTTTCCCGCCTGCGCGGGAATGACAGAGATTTTTTTGTCATGTACAGAGATTTTTTTGTCATGTACAGAGATTTTTTTGTCATGTACAGAGATGATTTTCTTTTTCATATTGATTCCTTATGAAAGGCGTTGTTGAATAAAGCAACTCATGCACAAAAATTCTAATTTTAATACTCTATATGGCTTGCAATCATAATGCAACACTCGACGTTCACACGGTCTCTCTTTAGTTTCAGATAGAATAATCACAAAAGGGGTGTTTTATAGTTAAAATATTTCGCGGCAAAGAGCATTTCAATATAGCGTCATTGTTGTACCCTCGGAGCAAGTCCGAGGGGTTTCGGCAGGGCGGATGCGCGGTCATTAAGATAAATAATAATAAGGATTCGGCAATTTAAACGATTTTATTGCATTGCCACCGATGAGGTCACTGTTCTGATCACCAATTGAGGCAATGATGGTATATCCTTTTTGGGCTATTGCATTACGCGCTTGTGTTTTGAACGGTACAATGGAGGCTACGTTATATGCTTTGGGTCTTAAAAACAATCCGGCCCATTCTTTATAACCAGCATTTTTTAAGTTTCTCTCGGTTGCCTCTTTGAGTTGCTCACTTCGACCTGTTACAAAAAATATCGCAACTTTTTGTTTGAGTAGGTTATTGTATAAATTTAACATGGGTATGAGTGCGGGGGCGTTAGCACGCAGGATTGATTTATCGATGGCAAGCTTGTCGTCATTAAATTTTCTTTCAATCATGCCATTGTAATTGCTGAGTACAGTCTCATCAATATCAAGGACCACGGCAAGTTTTTTTTGTGGATTGGACTGATTGTTGGCTGTGACTTGACTTGTAATGTAGAGGTTTGCTGCTGCGGCAACTGCGGCGACATCTTTTTCATACGCTCCAGAGTCATGGTATGTTATAAGTTCTTGTTTTAGCAGGTCAAGGTTCATGGGCTCTGCAAAGGATTGTGTGCCAACACTCAGTAAAATGGATGCATATAAAAATACGCGAGCTATCATTCGAACGTTTTTCATCTTGTGTCTCGTTAGATTTTCGTGCGATGATTATTCAATTCATTTGTGATTCTGTCAATGGTAAATATCATTGAATATAGCGATAAAATAGACTTATAGTGCCGGTCAAATGACTTGATGAACAGGTAAGCGCGCTATGTCTGAGTATAGCGAGTTTAGTGCGATTAATCGGTCATCAAGTCATTTGACCGGCACTATAAAAATGTTAGTTTTTCACGGTTGTGATACCTTGTAGTGAACAGACGATGCAACTTTGGAGCGATTCAAACTGATGGATTTTAATCCGCTTATTGAATATATTAGAATGCAACTGCCTGACGTGTTAGCCATTTATGCGTTTGGAAGCCGTGTTCGGAATGAAGATAACGCCCAAAGTGATTTAGATTTGGCGGTGCTCTTGCCAGGCCCCATACCCTCTTTAAGTGTTTGGGCCATCGCGGGAGCATTGTCTGGCATGGTGAACTGCCCCGTCGATCTGATTGATTTACGTCGCGCGTCTACTGTGATGCAGTACCAAATTGTAAACACCGGCACTCGATTATGGGAAAAAAAACAAGAGGGTCAACTGTTCGAAGTTTTTGTGTGTAATGATAAACTCGATTTGGATGCACGACGTGGTGACCTATTAAACGATATTCAACAGTCTGGACGAGTCTATGATAGATGACGTACTCATCAACAAAGCCGCGATTATTGAGCGTTGTGTTGCGCGCGCAAGAGAAGAGTACGCGCACGATCCAAAACAGTTTGAGACGGATTTTACAAGGCAAGATGCTGCGATTTTAAATATTCAACGCGCGTGTGAAGCAACATTAGATATGGGGCAATATTTAATTCGTAAGGAGCGTTTAGGCATTCCACAGAGTTCGCGTGATATTTTTAATTTACTTGCAACAGCCGGTGTGATTGATTCAAATTTAGCCGTAAAATTACAACACATGATTGGCTTTAGAAACATAGCAGTACACGAATATCAAAATCTTCATTTACCCATCACGATTGCAATTATTCAACATCATTTAGATGATTTCTTGATGTTTTCAAGTATTTTACTCAAACGATAATCATTCGTAGACTGTCAAGATTGTGAGTCAACGTACAACGTGACATAATCAGTCTTATGCGTATGGGTGTTGTGGAGATGAACGTGGCAAAATTAGGTCGAATGTTGGGGGCGGGTTTTATTTTTATCTATGCGTCACTGGGCTATGCAGATGCAGCCCTTGTTGCACGACCAGAGGTTCAAACTTTTATTAAATCCATGGTTGATCAACACGGCTTTCAACAAAAGCAATTAACGGATGTATTAATTCAAGCGCAGTATCAGCCTAAAATCATCGAATCGATGGACAGACCTTATGAAAAGAAAACATGGGACATTTATAAATCTTTGTTTTTAACGCCTGAGCGTGTTACTGCAGGACTTGATTTTTGGCGAGACAATAAAGCCACGTTGGCACGAGCCGAAAAAGTATTTGGCGTTCCTGCGCCTGTGATTGTTGCTATTATTGGTGTAGAAACGCTGTATGGAAAACATCAGGGCACTTATCGTGTACTCGATGCACTAACAACCCTGGCGTTTAATTATCCCAAGCGGTCTGAGTTTTTTACGAAAGAATTAAAAGAGTATTTGCTCTTATGTCGGGATCATCATGTATCTCCAACTCAATATATGGGCTCATACGCCGGCGCAATGGGTAAGCCTCAATTTATGCCCAGCAGCTATCGATTTTATGCCGTTGACTTTAGCGGCAATAAACGCCCTAATCTGATGAGTAACGATGAAGATGTGATTGGCAGTGTGGCTAATTATTTTCATCAGCATGGCTGGAAAATGCATGAGGAAGTGGTGCAGCCTGCTTATGTACGTGGTTCGCGGTATAAATCATTGGCGATGAACAGCAAATTTGCTGATTATGAGTACCAGCGTCTGCTGAAAGCCGGTGTTCGTCCTGCAAAGCGAGACTCAACGCATCCTCAAAAAGCAGGGGTTATTGAGCTTATGACGAATGCAGGGCAAGAATACTGGTTCGCTTATCCTAATTTTTATGTGATTACCCGGTATAACACGAGCCCTCAATACGCGCTTGTGGTTTATTTATTATCTCAACAATTGTATGCGCGTCGAGCGGTTGCTGAAGGCCGCATACCGCCAAAGTCATAAAGAGATAAGCAGTGGCCACTTGTTTTTTGTTTCTTGATGCTTTAGAACCAGAAGGTTTTTTGTGTCTTCATTTGAATGATTCGCATGCAGTAGATGCCCCTTTCATGAGAAGAACAGCCGACGAAATTATCGCGCTTCAAGCAAACTCAAAAACAATTGTGGTGATCCCAACAGGCTTTGCCAGCATAGTTCGTCTTGCATTGCCCTGGTTTGGTGAGCGAAAAGCGCGAGAGGCGCTGCCTTTTGCATTAGAAGAAGAACTGGCTTCGCCGGTGTCCGAACTTCATTTTGCATTTGATCGCGCACATTATCAAGCGGGCGCCTACTGTGTTGTTGTGGTGAATAAACTGCTCTTACAACAATGGTTGGATGCCTTAAAAGCGCAGCGTATTGTTTTTGATACGATGACCCTGGATTGGTTTGCCCTTAATGAAGGGGAGGCTCTTATCACTGATAACAGCCTGCTTGTTTATGACGTTGAGCTCTGGGGTTCTTTATCTCCAGAACTTGCGGAAATATTTTTAAATCAATCGCAAGACTTATCTGGGTATGTTTTTTCGGATAGTGTCCCTATGACTACCCAGCCGAATTGGACATATTCTGATGATGTCTATGCATCTTTTGTAGCAAAGCGGTTGGCTAATCAATCGATTTTAAATGTGTGTCAGGGTGATTTTAAACACGAGGCGAAGAAAAATACACGTCTTGCACCTTGGTATTATGGGGCAGGGCTTCTCTTTGGGCTTTGGATTATTATTTTTCTTAGTTTAGATCTGTTTAAGTTGTACCGATTGGCATCACAAGAAAAGGTTTATGATCAAAAAATTTCCAGCATCTATCATACGTTTTTTCCAGAAGCGACTGAGGTTGTTCAGCCTAAAATGAGAATTGAAGCTTTATTAAAGTCCAACGCTTTCATTGAACAAGGTGGTTTTTGGTCTGTTTTGGCCTCACTTTCATTGGCATTTCACGCGGATGAGATTGAAATTAAAAGCATTTCATTTCAAGGTGACGTCACCTTATTAACGCTGGTCAGCCAAAATTTTACTGTATTAGAAAAATTTGAAGAACAATTGCGTCGTTCGCATGTACAAGTTAAACAAATCGATGCATCGACTCATATAAAAGAAGTTCATGTGACGTTGGAGCTCAAAGCATGATGAACTTTTGGAAAAAATTAAGTGAACGAGACCAATGGGTACTGGGGTTGGGATTGGTGTGTATCACGTTTTATTTGATTTTGGAGATTATTGTTTTTCCTTTGTCCAAGGCTGTTGATACTCGCATACTGGCAGTTAAAGAAAAGCAAACGCTTTTAACCTGGATGGAGCGGGTTCGTTTGACATCAGGGGAGCATAAAGCACCAGCGCACTTAGATGCGTCTAAGCTTTTAAGCGCTTTATCAGAGGGGTTGGATAAAACATCGTTTCACTCTTTTCCTCATCAATTGCAACAAACAGGGGACGAAGAGCTTCAGTTAACCTTTGATACGGTTCCCTATAATGCTTATATAACTTGGCTTTTCTCAATGCGAAAACAGTATGCTTTTTCAATTAAGCAATTGAATGTTAAGGAAACAAAAACGCCCGGTGTGGTGAATGCCATCCTTGTAATAACAGTTGCGCATTAAGACCATCATCGGGCGTTCTATTTTACTGCGTTACACTGCTTTGTACGCTACCCCAGGTTTTTACATCAGCACTTTTTCTGATGTCCTCTGGTAAACTATTGAGTGCTTGTTGAGCGGCATCAAAACTTGGATAGCTGCCATAAATACCTTTGTAGTAAGCTTTTCCTTGATTTTGATATTTAACCTCAGCCATGCGCTCGGTTTTAGGTGCTTTTTGCAGAACGCCTGCAACTTCGGCTGGTTTTTCTCCATTGGCTAACTCAATGGTATAGCCTTGTGGATTTTGTGAACTGACCCAGCTTGAGTCTTTATCTTTGAACGAGGTTGGCGATTGGTAAGTGCCAACATGGTAAGATTCAGGCACGACAACTTCCTTTTTTTCCGGTACTGTATTCGTATAAGCAGCAGCATTTTCATATCCTTCAGGATAGAGTTGTGTGCCAGCTTGGTTACTGTAACTATTATAGGTGCTGTCGTACGCACCGCTATTGAATGTGCCGCAAGCGGACAAACTTGCAAGGCAGACCGTGATGGTTATTAGTTTTGTTTTTGTTATCATGATAGTCGCCCTTATTGTTTTTTTTGTTGAGGCCAATTAAACATTTTCTAACCTTTTCAATGGTGTTATCTGCCAAAGTTCAATAAACTTTAGGATTAAATGTAAATTGTGGAATAACATCATGTGGACACATCGTCGATCAGGGCAATTGAATCAACGCGGTACTCAGGATCATCGTGATCCTTATGATCGTGATCGGACGCGTGTAATTCATTGCCCGGCATTTCGACGACTCCAACGAAAAACGCAAATTTTGGGTACGGATGAAGGTGATTTTCATCGAACGCGCTTAACGCACTCTTTAGAGGTCGCGTCTATCGGGTGTAGCGTTGTCAGAAGTTTAGCGATGAATCCGGACTATGCCGCATTGTTAGGATTTTTACCCAATGATCATCTGATGAATGTGATTTGTTTATTGCACGATATTGGTCATCCCCCGTTTGGGCATGGAGGAGAAGTTGCGCTGAATTATATGATGCGAGCGCATGGCGGATTTGAAGGCAATGGCCAAACCCTGAGACTACTCACCAAAGTTGAAAACAGTTATGGTCCCTATGGATTGGATTTAACGCGTCGTGCACTGTTGGGTATTTTAAAATATCCTGTTAAGCATGCCTTGGTTGTTGCGCGCACGATGCCAGAGGTTAACCCGCTGCTGCATAAATCGATAAGGGTTAATGATTGGCTGCCCCCTAAAGGATATTTTAACTGTGAACAGCCAGAAGTGGATTGGATATTGTCTCCCTTTTCTGAAACAGATCGTGCTACATTTCAGTCACTTGCAAAAGAACCAGAAGCTCATACGCATGGGCGCGCAGCATTTCACTCATTAGATTGCTCTATCATGGACATCGCGGATGATATCGCCTATGGCGTTCATGATTTAGAAGATGCCATTCATTTGAGGCTCATTCATAGAGGGCAATTAGATACGTCTACTTTCCAGGCGCTGTTGGCAGCAACGGATTTATCGACCATGTCAGGCGGGTTGATTGATACGCTCTTTGATAAAGCGTTACATGTCCGAAAGCAGGCCATAGGCGAGATGGTTAATTATTTTATTACCTCTTCTCGTATTGCTGTGACGGATGAGTCATTTGATAATCACATACTAAAATATAACGCCATTCTTTTGCCAGAAGCCAAAGCCTTATTAGATTATTTGATGCAGTGTATTTATGAGCATGTGATTGATTCTCAAGAGGCAAGAACCTTCGAATATGGGGGACAAACTGTTGTTTTGCGATTATTTGAAGCCATCAGTTCAAACCCCATGAGTTTGTTGGATATAAAAAATCGTGTGTTGTTCCAAACGGCCCCTTCGCAAGAGGAAGCTTGGCGTGTGGTGAGTGATTATATTGCTAACATGACAGATGAGTATGCTTATCGCATGCATGAGCGCTTATTTGGATTTAATACACGAACGATATTTGAAAGGCTGTAGGGGTTATGAGGGTTGCTAATATAAAAAACCTAATAAATATAACGGAATTTTTTTTCCAATGCCCGTTAATACTCCATCGGCTAAAACATAACCATTGTTAATTTTGCTTATTTGTGCGGTTGTTTTATTTTTTCCACCCACTTCAAATGAATAGTCCAGGCAATTAAAATCACCTTGTTCTGTGAAATATACATTCATATTCGCATTTTGCATTTGATTTAATGCAAAAGTTTCTCTTGCCTTGCCTATCAAATTATCCCCTGAAATACTCATAAATGAAGCGAAAAGAAGATTTGTATTTTCGGGGTACATTTTGGTTGGATTTCTTAAATAGGCCTGGCCTGATTTGTTTGAGTATAAAAATCGAATAAGCCCCGCTTGCTTTAAATACTCTAGATAGTTCGAGATGCTATCAAAATCTTTCTTTAAATTACTTGATAATTTATATGCGTTCAGTTCGCCCGGTGGAGTGCTTAAAATAAATTTATACAAATTCTCAATTGTTCTTAGCGTGCCGGTCTTTAATGAGTGAAATAAAGCAATGTCTTCATAAATTATTTTTTGAGTCGTATTTTGAATGGCTTGAGATTTTTCTATGTCTAAACTGAGCGTATTAAAAAATGGGTAATATCCTATTTGTAAATAGCGATAAAAATCTTTAAGTATGTCTGGTTCGCCCAGCGAGAGAGCAATTTTGGGGTGCTCGTTGACCAATGTGTCGAGCAAGAACTGAGGGTAGGTTCGTTGATGTTGAATTTCTAGATATTCTCGAAAAGATAGCCCGTGTAAAAAATAACGTGTGACTCGACGAGACAAGTCAAATTGACTGTGTATTAAGTCGATTTGTGAGCTGCCTGTAAATATAATTTTAAAGTCAAGGTAGATATCGGTGATGTTTTTTAATTGTTGTTGCCAATGAGGCTGCTTATGAATTTCATCAATACATAATAGCCGAACGTTGGTTTCCTTATAAAGTGTATCGATTAGATCGATTAACGTATGGTCTAAAAAAAACATATTGTCAGCTGAGACATAAAGTGCCACGCCATCGCGACCTTGTTTTTTTATATAATGTAGCAAATACGTTGTCTTCCCAATACCTCTGGGACCTGCGATGCAATTTAACGCATTGTCAAATTGAAATGATTTGAAAATTTCGCGCTGATAAAAGGTGATGGTTTCAATCTGTTTGAGCAGCAACGCTTGAATTTCGAATAATCGCTCCATGTCAATCCGTATATTGTTAGGTTTCAACCTAATTATAATATCAATATTATTAGGCTGCAACCTAATATATATAAAAGATGGTGCAAGTAAATCAACACGATGGCAAATGAATCATTAACGTGTGGTGGTGGTGTTTTTTTATTGGTATTGTTTTTTATTATTATTGACAATTCAAGTGCTAAAGCCATGTGATGAATGGCGTCCCCAAGGGGATTCGAACCCCTGTTACTGCCGTGAAAGGGCAATGTCCTAGGCCTCTAGACGATGGGGACCTAGTAAAATCTTCTTGTGATAACTACCTACTTCATTGACACCAATTTAATATGGCGTCCCCAAGGGGATTCGAACCCCTGTTACTGCCGTGAAAGGGCAATGTCCTAGGCCTCTAGACGATGGGGACCTAATTTCTATGGTGGAGCTAGGCGGGATCGAACCGCCGACCTCTTGCATGCCATGCAAGCGCTCTCCCAGCTGAGCTATAGCCCCTCAAAAAGAGAAGCGAATATTAAGGGACTTCAGTATAGGCTGTCAAGTAATTTCTTCTAGCCATGTCCATGTCCATGTGTCGTGGGTGTAACATAATGATGGGTAGGTTCATGATGCGTAACTGTTGGGGTATGACCATGATGATGACTATGATTCTGCGTAGGAAAGAACACGCCATGGTTATGGTTATGGTTATGGCCGTGCGTTTTATGAGGTGACGACCATGATGATGAATCTGAATGCAGTGTAACATTATGCTTATAAGGTTGCGTGGATGGGGTATATGCCCACCAGTTATTATCGAACCAACGGGTATTCACACTCGCGTGTTGTCCATAACTAAAAGGTCTTGCAGCTAACATAAAAAAGGCACCCAGGCATAGCGCAATGGCTAAAGCAGGCAATAGGCTTAATGCAGGGGCAGCGCCTGTTAAATGCATGGCAGGGACAATGATAAGTGCAGGTTGTGAAAAAAGTGCGATGAGAAAAATCGCGACGACAATAGCCGCCGATATAGCAATCACACACTTGATTAGAAATTGAAAATTTTCAAGGTCATCAGCGTGTTGCGCTGCATATCGATTTGATAACATATTAATGTTCCTCTTGTTTTTGATGAAAAAGTAAAAAAGGTGTGCGTGACTGCAGGGAGTTTAATAAATCATTTAATTTTGAAGCACGCTCGTTAAAGTGGCTGAGGGCCTTATGTGCGTTAATATAATGTTGATTAATTATGTTTAATAACTGTTCTTGGGTATAAAGAGTGGCAAAGGTTGTTTTTTTATTTTCAAGATCAGATGCTCGACTTTTTCCCAGTTGGTTGACTTTATCATAATGGTCTAGATAATCATCTTGCATTTGAAAGGCGAGGCCAAAATGATGGGCAAACCTTTGTAAGGCGCTGGTGTCTTCTGTTGTGGGATTCGTCGATTTTAAGGTCATATTAATGCAGGCCAGCATGAGTTGGCCTGTTTTTAAATGATGAATCTTTGTGAGCATGGTGTCATCGACAGCGTGCGTTGAAAGCTCCGATAAATCTAAGCTTTGACCGCTTATCATGCCTTGAGGCCCGGATGCTTTGACCAGTGCATGGGTTACATTTAAAACATGGGTTGGCGAAAGGGTTTTAGGTAACGCTGTTAGCAAAATGTCAATTGCTAAGGCTTGCATTCCATCCCCAACTAAAATGGCCGTTGCTTCGTCAAAGGCTCGATGGCAACTGGGTTTTCCACGACGAAAATCATCGTTATCCATCGCCGGAAGATCGTCATGAATCAGCGAGTAACCGTGTGTTAGTTCAATTGCAACTGCGATAATATCTAAAGTGCTCGGCTTTATCCGAAGAAGCTCACCACACAAATAGACAAGCTGTGGGCGCAAGCGTTTTCCACCGGGGAAAAGGCTGTAGAGTATTGCTTCTTTAATGCGCTCAGCAGGGATATTGCTTGTTTGTATCAGTTCGCGAAGAAGCGCATCATGTTGCTCAATGAGCTTATTCATGGGATAGTTGTTCTATTTTTTGTTCCGCTTGAGCGAGCAGTGTTTGGCAATTTCGAGCAAGAACAATGCCTTTTTCAAACTGTTTTAATGCGTCATCCAGTGATAACTCGCCCTTCTCAAGTGCTTTAACGATGGACTCAAGATCAGTAAGGGATTTTTCAAATTGAGCTGGTTTTGTCATAAGCACCCCTATTTTCCTTTGAGTAAACAACTGAGGCTATTATACTGACTTGAATTGAGGATTCAAGAATAAAAAAATCACGGGGTAAGGATTAACGTTATGAAAACTAAAACACGATTTGTTTGTAGTCAGTGTGCAGCGACGTTTTCGCAGTGGGCAGGGCAGTGTACGCAATGTAATGCATGGAATGTGGTTGTGGAGGAGTCGGCACGACCGACGAGTACTCGTTTGAGTCATTATGCAAATGAACGTTCTATTGTGACCTCCATTGAAGAGGTGGCTATTTCTCATGATGTACGTATGGATACCGGGTTGTCTGAGCTTAATCGGGTACTCGGCGGTGGTTTGGTGGATGGTTCTGTTGTAATGATTGGTGGTGATCCAGGCATCGGTAAATCAACCCTTTTATTACAAGCGCTTGCTCATTTAGCACGCGAACAAGGTGTGTTATATGTGACGGGTGAGGAGTCATTACAACAAGTTGCAATGCGCGCAAAACGTCTTCAATTGCCTTTAGAGGGGCTTCGTTTGTTGGCAGAAACACATGTGGAGTCGATTCTGTTGCATGCAAAAAAAGAAAAGCCACGTGTGATTGTCATTGACTCAGTTCAAACGATCTATACCGACACCTTAAGTTCTGCACCTGGGGGTGTAAGTCAGGTGCGTGAGTCTGCTGCACAGTTGGTTCGATTTGCTAAAATGACACAAACAGCAGTTTTTCTTGTTGGCCATGTAACCAAAGAGGGCGCGTTAGCCGGGCCTCGTGTGCTTGAACACATGGTGGATTCGGTTTTATATTTTGAAGGACAAAGTGATAGTCGATTTCGAGTCATTAGAGCGATTAAAAATCGGTTTGGTGCGGTCAATGAGTTGGGTGTTTTTGCAATGACGGATAAAGGCTTAAAAGAAGTTTCCAATCCCTCAGCGATATTTTTATCAAGACAACCCGAACCCACGCCTGGTAGTGCTGTCATGGTGACATGGGAGGGCTCGCGACCGATGTTGGTTGAAGTTCAGGCCTTGGTTGATGAGGCACATGGTCAGCAAGCCCGTAGGGTAACGGTGGGCTTAGAGCATAATCGGCTTGCGATTTTACTTGCTGTTTTACATCGTCATGGTGGCGTGGCAACGTATGATCAAGATGTCTTTATTAATGTCGTTGGCGGCGTTAAAGTCACTGAAACCGGCAGTGATCTTGCGTTGTTAGCAGCGGTTGTATCGAGCTTGCGGAATCGTGTGTTTGATAGTGAGACCATTATTTTTGGTGAAGTAGGTTTGGCGGGCGAGATTCGTCCTGTCCAAAGTGGTCAAGAACGGTTAAAAGAAGCGGTTAAACATGGGTTTAAACGCGCTATTGTCCCTTTTGCTAATGCGCCAAAACGCATGGATGGGATGGTCATTGAGGCGGTTAAGCAATTACAGGATGTATTGACCGCAATCTGACGATTTGCCCTTTATATGTTCGTGTTCTATATTTAAAGAACACACCCATATCAAGAGATGGTGATGAATACACTGTTGGTCAAGACTTGTTGTATCTTGTTCTTATGTGGCACGTTAAGCAGCTGTGCTTATGTTGCAGATGAGACAACCACCAACTATACGGATACTCAACCTGACTATAAGAGTAATCCTTATAGTTATTATCAGGAAAGGAGTCCTTACGAGGGGTATGGGCACCCGACCAATAGTATTTATTTTGGACATGATGCCGCCATTGGTTATGGGGGGGTAAATGTTTATGGCTATCAAGGTGTATAAGGGATAGCGACAATGCCTCGGCGATCTCCTGCACATGAACAAGACGAGACATCAGAACGAATTAACGTGTATTTAAATAAATAGAGAGATCATCAAAGCCACCGATATGTATATCATCAATAAAAATTTGAGGCACAGTTCGTCGTTGGGAACGCGCTATCATTTTTTCACGTTCATTTTCATCTAAATCAACACGTATTTCTGTGTATGAGAGCCCATTTTTTTCTAAAAGTTTTTTAGCCATAACACAATATGGGCAGGTGTTTGTTGAATAAATTAATATATTTTTCATGTTAAGTATTTTTTCTGCTTTCATGTTCAATCCTTTTGATAAGTTAATGATGGAGTATACTGTCATAAGCGAGTGTTCGGAAAGTCACGCCTTGAGTTCACAGATTTTTTTTAACATTGGCTGTGATTTTCTTTGTTCTTAAATACAGTAAGGCCTTGCGTGTGAAACCAATATTTATCTTCTTTGAGAAAGTACGCCCTTAGGTCTGGTACGGCTTGAATGGTTGAGTGTTGTGTTGTTAAAAAATATCGCTTACCCATGATATAAAATTGTTTGGTTCCTTTAGAGGGAGTTATCAATAGATGTCCGCTGGGAGCAAGCTGAAGCAGCTGAGTGATAAAGCCTATGATGTCTTTTTCTTGCTCTATTCCATTTTTGACGCCCAAAAGATATGGAACAAAGAGTGTATCAAATCGTGGGTTATTTTTATTGGCTAGAATCGTGGTTACTGTTCCCGTATGAAAATGTATGTTTTTTTCTAGTTCGAAATTATCTTGAAGCTTAGCGTTAATCGCTTGCTGAACCAGTGACACCATATAATGGATATAAACTTGCCTTAATGCATTGGGATGAACAGCCCAAAATAAAATATGTCTATATTGACCAAAAGGTAAAGTCAGTCGAGGAGGGTACCAGCGAGTCAGTGCGGTGAGTATTTCTCCAATGGATGGGTAGCGGTTATCTTTCTCTGTTCCTTGTTCCCTGTAGTGATAGTACTTTTTAAATGCTTTTATCCAGGCAATGGTGACCGGATCTTTATCGTAGATTGTAACTTTTTTTGCGCCAGCGTGGGCAAATAAAAACCCGCTATTGCCGTGACCAGGAATGATGAGCACATCTTTCCCTTCTATTTCAGATTTAATGTTGTATCGATTTTTTTTGTTTTTAAATAATACAGATGATAAATACTTTTCGGCTCCCATGGGATAGATTTGAACTTCTTTGTTATCAGTTAATCTTGTCGCACGACGCTCGGAGATCCATTTTTTTTCTTGCTTACTTAAAATAGTTTCATGAGCAGGCATGTGCAGTCCTTTGACGATAGATGTATAAATTTTTATAATGCCATGTTCTATGCGGTGGAGCAACGCGTCAACGTTTTTTAGAAATAAAGTAATGGAACAGGGCTGCGTAGTCTTCGATTCTTGTGGTGCTTGAATCCTTCATTATGTTATTCTTGTTAATTATTTTAAGTCATCGTTTGTAAGGACATTTTTTCGCCATGATTGATTCTGCCAATGAAGTGACGCTTGTTAGTATTGAAGATGAGTTAAAGCAATCCTATCTTGATTATGCAATGAGTGTAATCGTGGGTCGTGCCCTGCCTGATGTACGGGATGGTTTAAAACCGGTTCATCGTCGTGTTTTATATGCGATGAGTGAATTAGGAAATGACTGGAACAAGCCTTATAAAAAGTCTGCTCGTGTTGTCGGGGATGTCATTGGTAAATACCATCCGCATGGCGATACGGCGGTTTACGATACGATTGTTCGTATGGCACAAGATTTTTCCATGCGTTATATGTTGGTGGATGGGCAAGGAAACTTTGGTTCCGTTGACGGTGATGCACCTGCTGCGATGCGATATACAGAAGTTCGTATGTCTAAACTTGCGCATGCTTTGTTGGCTGATTTAGAAAAAGAAACAGTTGATTTTGTTCCTAACTATGATGAAACAGAATTTGCCCCGGTGGTCTTTCCTTCACGCATTCCTAATTTATTGATTAATGGATCATCAGGGATTGCTGTGGGTATGGCAACCAATATTCCACCGCATAATATTTCGGAAGTGATTGATGCATGTATTGCTCTTATTGCTGATCCTAATTTATCGATTGATGATCTCATTCAAATTGTGCCGGGTCCTGATTTTCCAACGGCGGGTATCATTAATGGTCGTGCAGGGATTGTAGAGGCTTACCGCACAGGTCGCGGTCGAATTTCCATTCGAGCTCGAACAGAGATTGAAACGGACGAACAGACGGGTCGACAAGCGATTATTATTAATGAGCTGCCTTATCAAGTGAATAAAGCACGTTTGGTTGAGAAAATTGCTGATTTGGTCCGAGAAAAACGTTTAGAAGGTATATCCGGTTTACGTGATGAGTCGGATAAAGACGGCATGCGGGTTGTTATTGAATTAAAACGCGGCGAAATGGCTGAGGTTATGTTGAATAACTTGTATGCGCATACGCAAATGCAGAATGTGTTTGGTATTAATATGGTAGCTCTCGTTGAGGGACAACCTAAAACACTCAATTTGAAAGAAATACTCGTCTGCTTTATTCGACATCGTCGAGAAGTTGTGACGCGTCGTACCATATTTGAGTTGAAAAAAGCACGTCAACGCGCACATGTGTTAGAAGGACTAGGCATCGCTTTAGCCAACATTGACGAGATGATTGCGTTAATTAAAAAATCACCAACACCAGCCGATGCAAAAAATGCATTATTAGCGCAACATTGGCCAACAGGTATTGTTCGTGCAATGCTTGAAAAAGCAGGGGGCGATGTGTGTCGCCCTGATGGACTTGCACCTGAGTTGGGTTTAAGTGAGGCGGGGTATGCTCTATCTTCAGAACAAGCACAAGCGATTCTCGAATTGCGATTACATCGATTAACTGCACTTGAGCAAGACAAAATTCTTCAGGAGTTTGAGCAACTCATCGATTTAATTAATGAATTGCTGATCATCCTTTCATCGTCAACGCGTTTAATGGAAGTGATTCACGACGAGTTGGTTGAAATGAAAACTCAATTTGGTGATGCACGACGTACTGAAATTCAAGCGGCACATGATGAGTTAACTTTAGAAGATCTCATTACTGAGGAATCGGTTGTTGTCACATTGTCTCATCAGGGGTATGTGAAGTATCAACCCATTTCGGCTTATCAGGCACAACGCCGAGGCGGTAAGGGTAAATCAGCGACACATGTTAAGGACGAGGATTTTGTTGAGCGTTTAGTCATTGCCAGTACGCACGATACGTTGTTGTGTTTTTCAAATCAAGGGAAGCTGTATTGGTTGAAAGCTTACCAATTGCCTTTGGCAAGTCGCGTTTCACGGGGCAAGCCTATTGTAAATGTTTTATCGTTGGCTGAAGGTGAATCAATCCATGCCATGTTACCGGTTCGTGAATATCAAGCGGGATATTTTGTCTTCATGGCAACCAAGCATGGTGTTGTTAAAAAAGTTCCCTTAGAAGCCTTTAGTCGACCACGGAGTAACGGGATCATTGCCGTTGACTTGGATGAAGGCGACCAACTCGTTGGTGTTGATATTACCGATGGCGAAAAAGATATCATGCTCTTCTCTGATGCAGGAAAAGTGATTCGCTTTGATGAAAAACAAGTGCGTTCGACTGGTCGTACCGCACGTGGTGTTCGAGGTATACGCCTTGGAGAAGAACAAGCAGTGATTTCTCTTGTGGTTGCACAAGATGAAGGAACAATTTTAACTGCAACAGCCTTGGGGTATGGTAAACGAACGGATGTTCAAGAGTATCGAATTACGGGCCGGGGTGGTCAGGGTGTTATTTCAATTCAAGTCAATGAGCGTAATGGCAAAGTAGTCCGTGCGTCACAAGTGAATGAGACCGATGAAGCTATGCTGATTACTGATCAGGGCACGCTTGTTCGATTTAAAGTGAGTGAGCTTTCTATTATTGGTCGAAATACTCAAGGCGTTCGCTTAATTAATGTTGCATCAGGTGAGCATGTCGTTGGCATGCAACGTATTGAAGAGCTTCAGATTGAAGAGAACCAAGATGATGCAGCGTTGGATGAAGAAGATGTAATGGTTTTGAACGATGAGCCCAAAGATATTTAATTTTGGCGCGGGCCCTGCGACACTGCCTTTAGCCATTTTAGAGGCAGTGCAAGCAGAATTACTGGATTGGCAGGGCAGTGGACTTTCTATTCTTGAAGTTGGGCACCGAACAAGACCGTTTATGGCGCTTATGGAAGAAGCTGAGGCGCTTCTTCGTGAGTTACTCAACATACCAGTGCATTATCGGGTCTTATTTTTAGGAAGTCCCGCTCGACTACAATTTTCAATGATCCCAATGAATTTGCTGGCGAAAGATGACGAAGCTGCTTATCTTTGCTCGGGAACATGGTCATCGCTTGCCTATGATGAAGCAAAAAAAGTTGCGCGTGCTTATGCCATTTCGCGTGATTTTAAACGTCAAGACCTTCATGATAAAACAACGTATGTTTATTACACGCCAAATGAAACGATAGAAGGTATTCAATTGGGTCTTCCTGATGTGGGTTCGCATTGTTTGGTTGCGGATATGACGTCATGTTTGCTCAGTGAGCCTATTGATGTTGCTCAGTATGGATTAATTTTTGCTGGGGCGCAAAAGAATATTGGACCAGCTGGTTTAACGTTTGTGATTCTTCGCGAAGATATTTTAAAGCAGGTTAACCCGGCTATTCCGACGTTGCTCGATTACCGAGTGCACATCAACGCCCGTTCGTTGTACGCAACGCCACCGACGTTTCAATGTTATTTTGCATTAAAAATGTTCCAGTGGATTAAAGCTCAAGGTGGTCTTCAGGCACTACAAGTGCTGAATGCCGAAAAATCAAAGCGTCTTTATGCTTATATTGACAGCTCTCCTTTTTATCATTGTGCAGTACAACCTCATGAGCGTTCTAAGATGAATGTTTGTTTTTCTTTGGTTGATCGCGCGCGCGAAGAAGAGTTTTTACTAAAAGCAGAACAACAAGGGCTTTATGCATTAAGAGGACACCGCTTGGTGGGTGGGGTACGCGCAAGTCTTTACAATGCTATGCCTATGGAAGGTGTGGTGGCTTTGATTCACTATATGGATGCATTTGCGGCCGGAAAATTGTAATGAGAATGATCGCTCATCCGATCGATGAGATGTACGGAGAAATGCAGGTTCCTGGGGACAAATCCATGTCGCATCGGGCTTTGTTGTTGGGCGCAATTGCTGTTGGGCAAACAGTGATTGAAGGTTTTTTACCCAGCGACGACTGTCTCTCAACACGCAATGCATTACTTTCTATGGGTGTTTGTATTACACAACCATCACCTGAAACGGTTCTCATTGAGGGGCAAGGGGGCGACGGATTGTTTGCGCCAGGTGATCCAATTGATTGCGGTAATTCGGGTACCTTAATGCGATTGCTTGCCGGTTTAATGGCGGCCCAATCATTTGAGTCAGTGCTTACGGGTGATTTAAGTTTGCAAAATAGACCCATGTCTCGCGTGTGTTTTCCACTACAAACAATGGGTGCAAACATCCATACGCATAAGGGTAAGCCACCGATTCATATCCGTCCTGTGCACTCACTGACAGGCATAACGTATGAGATGCCAATTGCAAGCGCACAAGTTAAATCCTGTTTATTATTAGCAGGTCTTTACGCGCGAGGCGAAACAGTTATTTTAGAAAACACCACCACGCGTGATCATACCGAGCGCATGCTTAAGGCATTTTCATATCCCATAGCGATTCGTCGTGGACAAGTTGCTGTTTTGGGTGGCCAACACTGTATTGGTGCGCATGTGAACATTCCGGGAGATCTCTCATCGGCTGCGTTTTTTGTTGTGGCAGCGACATTAATAAAAAATGCATCCATTATGATACGGTCCGTGGGAATAAATCCAACACGTATGGGGTTTGTTTTAATCTTACGGTTGATGGGAGCAGATATACAGGTTATCAATGAACGCTTTTTTGGGGAAGAGCCTGTGGGAGATCTGCTGGTTAAGCATGCCCCGTTGCATGGGGTTAAGATTCCGCCTGAATTTGTTTCATTGGCGATTGATGAATTTCCTATCCTTTTTATTGCTGCAGCCTGTGCTAAAGGGAAAACATCATTGTCTGGTGCACAGGAATTACGTGCGAAGGAAAGTGATCGACTGGTGGTGATGGCCGATGGATTACGAGTATTGGGGATAGATGTCGATTTGTTTGATGATGGGATTAACATTGAGGG
This sequence comes from Legionellaceae bacterium, assembly GCA_947504875.1. GTDB lineage: Bacteria > Pseudomonadota > Gammaproteobacteria > Legionellales > Legionellaceae > CANNJI01. Next base: position 66,190 of record CANNJI010000002.1, on the reverse strand, counting down.
GGGTACCTTGAACGGCGGACTGATTGATAGTCAATTAGATCACCGTGTAGCCATGGCGTTTCTGATTGCAGGTGCTGTTGCTCAATCTTCAGTGGTGGTTCAAGGAATTGAATCAATCTCGACGTCGTTTCCTGAATTTTTTGAGATAGCAAATCAGATGGGTTTAGATATAAAGGAGTGTGAAGATGCATGATCTAAGTCAAGTGCCGGTGATTACGTTGGATGGGCCAAGCGGAACAGGTAAGGGCACGTTATGTCATCTTTTAGCAAAAAAATTGGGATGGCATTTTTTAGATAGTGGTGCGATATATCGCGTGTTGGCTCTGGCTGCAAGACAGCAGGAGATAGGTTTGACCGATACCGCCACCTTGGTTAATTTGGCTAAAACGCTCGACTTGTATTTTAATGAGTCTGGTGTTTATTTGAAAGGTCACGATGTGAGTCAAGTCATCCGTACAGAAAAATGTGGACAAGATGCCTCGTGTCTTGCTGCATTAGGAGATGTTCGCGAGGCCTTGTTATGGCGACAGCGTGTATTTGCAACTTCGCCAGGTTTGGTCACGGATGGTCGTGATATGGGCACAGTTGTCTTTCCCCAGGCACAACTCAAGATATTTTTATATGCATCTGTAGAGGCACGAGCGCAGCGTCGTTATTTACAGTTGAAAAAAAATGAGGAAAATGTTAGTCTCGCGCAGGTTGTAAATGAATTGACGGAACGTGATGCGCGCGATATGGCACGAAAACACGCGCCTTTGAGGCCCGCAGATGATGCTGTCTTGATTGATACAACTGGTTTTGCCGTTCTTCAGGTCTTTGATAAGGTGATGAGATTGATTGAAGCGCGTGGTTTTAATTGGGGGAGTGTTGGGTCTATTTGACACTCTGAAAATTCACTATTTGAGTTAACTAACATGTCTGAAAGTTTCAAGGAATTATTCGAGAAAAGTATCATTGGGGCACAGTTCTATCCTGGCGCTATTATTAATGCAACTGTTATTGGGATTGACGATAACTATGTCATGCTTAATGCGGGTTTAAAATCTGAAGGGCTTGTTGCGCTTGAAGAGTTTAAAGATAAAAATGGCGATGTTGAAATTAATGTGGGTGACATCGTTGAAGTTGCATTAGATTCTGTAGAAGATGGTTATGGTGAGACCCTGCTTTCTCGAGAAAAAGCAAAACGTCTCGAAGCATGGCGTAAATTGTCTAAATCTCATGAAAATAATGAGACGGTTATTGGCTTGATTTCAGGCAAAGTAAAAGGTGGCTTTACGGTTGAGATTGGCACCATCCGAGCATTTTTACCTGGCTCGTTGGTTGATGTAAGACCCGTTCGTGATCCATCTTACCTTGAAGGTAAAGAGCTCGAATTTAAAGTTATAAAAATGGACTTGAAACGTAACAATATCGTCGTTTCACGTCGTGCTGTTGTTGAAGAAGAAAGCAGCGCCGATCGTCACGCTCTGCTTGCCTCTCTGCATGATGGTCAGGAACTGAATGGTGTTGTTAAAAACCTCACTGACTACGGTGCATTTATTGATTTAGGCGGCATCGATGGCTTACTTCATATTACTGATATTTCTTGGAAGCGTGTTAAACATCCAGGCGACATGTTGACTGTAGGTCAAGATGTTAAAGTTAAGGTCTTAAGTTTTGATAGTGAGCGTAACCGTGTTTCGTTAGGCATGAAACAATTAGGTAACGATCCATGGGTTGATTTGGTTGAACGTTATCCAATTGGTCGACGCCTTGAAGGCAAAGTAACCAATATTACTGACTATGGTTGTTTTGTTGAAATCGAAGAAGGGGTTGAAGGTTTAGTTCATATGTCAGAAATGGACTGGACAAATAAGAATGTACATCCAAGTAAAGTTGTAACTATGGGTGATGTTGTTGCTGTTATGGTTCTTGAAATTGATGAAGATCGTCGTCGTATTTCATTGGGCATGAAGCAATGCTTAGGTAATCCATGGCAAACTTTCTCTCAAGCACATACGAAAGGTCAAAAAGTGAGTGGAAAGATTCGTTCTATCACTGATTTTGGAATCTTTATCGGTCTTGAGGGCGAAATTGATGGCTTGGTTCATCTTTCTGATATTTCTTGGACTGTTGCTGGCGAAGAAGCCGTTAAGCAATTTAAGAAAGGTCAAGAGTTAGAGGCAGTTATTCTTGCAATTGATTCGGCACGTGAACGTATTTCATTAGGACTCAAACAGCTTGAAGGGGATACCTTTACAAGTTTTGTTGAGACTTATGGAAAAGGAGCGCTTGTAAAAGGCACTATCGTATCTGTTGAGCCAAAATCAGTGACTGTTGAATTGACTACCGATGTGTTCGGAACCATTCGTGTTGCTGACTTATCTGACGATAAAGTAGAAGATGCAAACACGTTGGTTAAAGTGGGTGATGAAGTCGAAGCGAAGATCATGACGGTTGATAAGAAAAATCGTACGCTTACATTATCTGTTAAAGCAAAAGACGCACAAGATCAAGCAGAAGCAATTAAAAAATACTCACGAAGTGGTGATGTTGCTGCTACAACGTTGGGTGATTTGCTTAAAGAAAAAATGTCAAACAAAAGTTCTGAATAATTACACTCGGAGCTTTCATAGACCACCCATAGCCACAGACGAAAGTTTGTGGCTATGGGTGGTTTTTTTATAGATTGAACTTGTTATTACATCCTTGTTGTCGCATGATTACGCTTATCTTCAATTTTTGTCTTTGGACCGTCTTGATGCGTATTTTAATGATAATCATTTATTTTATTATGGCTGTATTTGTTGTAGCATTTGCTGCATTAAATGCAGGTTCATCACAAATTAACTTATACTTCACCACCTTGACAATGCCAATTGCACTATGGATGCTCTTGTGTTGTCTGTTTGGAATATTAATTGGCTTTTGTCTTTTTCTGGGTCGATTTTTACGATTAAAGCGCGTTGTTCATAAAATTAAAAATGAACTTAAATTGACTGAAAAGGAAATCAAGAACCTACGTGCCATTCCTTTGCAGGATCAACACTGATGGAGCAATGAAATGATTAATTTTTGGCCATTACTGTTGCCTGCAGCGGCATATTCAGGATGGTGGGTTGCAAAAAAACACTACTTATTAAAAACGCCATCAACAAAAAATCAATTATCTCGAGAATATGTTGTTGGCCTAAATTATTTATTAAATGAACAACCTGATAAAGCGGTCGATATTTTCATCAAGCTACTCGATGTAGATAGTGATACGGTCGAAACCCATTTGGCGTTGGGCAGTTTATTTCGTCGACGCGGGGAAGTTGATCGCGCCATTCGTATTCATCAAAATCTTATCGCGCGACCTCAACTCAGCATGTTGCAACGTAAAGAGGCCTTAATGGCTTTGGGGCAAGATTACATGAGTGCTGGCGTTTATGATCGAGCGGAGCGTATTTTTACTGAGGTTGTTGACTTGGGCGGCGAGCGTGAAGTGAATAGTTTGCGTGGTCTTCTTGCAATCTATCAACAAGAAAAAGCATGGGAAAAAGCACTCGAGGTGATTAAGAAACTTGAGCAGTCTACCGGTAAAATGATGAATGCAGAGGAAGCACATTATCATTGTGAGATAGCACTCAGGCTCACAAAAAATAATGCTTTAGATAAAGCGATGCACACCATCAAACATGCGCTTGTAGTGGATAAACACTCTGTTCGCGCAAGCCTGATGTTGGCTAATATTGAAATAAAACAAGGTCGTTATAAACAAGCCATTCAGTCGCTAAAGCGTGTTCCTGAGCAAGATCCAGCTTTTCTCACGGAAATTATTGAGCCTTTACTTTTGTGTCATCGCGAGTTGAATACAATGGATGAATGTGTCGATTATCTTGAAAACATGTTGGCCGATAATCCGCGTTCTTCTATTGTTTTTGTTATAGGTGATTTTTTACGACAAGAAGAAAGTATTGATATCGCAATAGATTTTGTATCTTCTCAGTTGAGCCGACATGCTTCTGTTCGAGGGCTAAATCGATTAATTTATTGGCATTTGGAGTCAGCCCATGGCAAGGTCCGCGATAAATTGCAAATGCTATACGATATAACGCGAAAACTTTTAGAGAATAAACCTATTTATCGATGTGGTCATTGTGGGTTCTCAGGTAAATTATTACATTGGCATTGTCCCAGTTGCAAAACATGGGGAAGCATAAAGCCTATTCATGGTTTGGAAGGGGATTAGATTCAAGTGAATATTAAATCGTCTCTTCAGGATTATTACTTACAGCAAATGGGTATTGATTTATGGGTTTCTCGATCTCAACGTACCGTTACTCCTTTAGTAGTTTTGGGTGAGACGCTTGTAGGTGATTCCTTAATTTTATGGACCCATATGCTGCAAAGTATTGGGTTGACTGCAAGAGACATATCAATCGGTATGGACGATATTGATGGGCGCTTAAAGCGTTTAAATCCTCGGGCTATTCTTAGCTTTGGGCCGCATCAGGGGTATCAACGAGGTGTTATTCACCAGACGAAGGGATATCCCTTGGTTATCATACATCACCCCCACGTGATATTAGAGAACATGCTCCTTAAAAAAGAAACCTACGCTGACTTATGTTTATTGTCTACGGTTCTGCATTCAAAGTCATGAATAAGGCAACGCCATACGCTGTACGTCATCCCGAGCACAGCGAGGGATCTCCGAACACGGCAAGGTACCACAACGCAGGAAAGCCCTCACTATACTCAGGACGAGGTGGGCGAGGGAAGATACTTGGGTTTACTTTATTTGAGAGTTTATGGGTTCTTTTGATCATAACGCTGCTTTTTTGTGTGGGGCTATCCAGCATTCGTTCGATGACGATCATGAAAAAACCAGTTGTTTTGTTGAATGATCTAACGCGAATGTTACAGTTCTCACGCACGCAAGCTACCCTGCGCGGCGAAACGCTTGCTTTAAGGCCTTTGGCTTCAAATAATAATTGGGCTGACGGCGCAGTTTTATTTGTGGACAATAAGATGCATGGCACAACAAATGCCGCTAAAGTACTGCATGTTTTCCATTGGAAGTATTGGGATGAATCTATTGCTTGGCATGGTTTCTCATCGAATGAATACCTTTTAATTGCTCCAAATTTAAAGCAACTTGCAATGAATGGTTACTTTGAATTGAGAATCAATCAAAATAAATTAAAAAAAATATGCGTAAGCCGACTCGGTGAATTAAATTATGATTGTGTATAAAAAATGTGAGTTTGAATGCATCGAGTGCTGTGTTAAGCTATACGTCCCGGATTGTAACTTGGAGCTTATATGAAATTTCTTACCTTAATTATGGCTTGTTTTTTAAGTGTTACCCTTCCAGCATTTGCTGAAAATCAACATTTGCATCCTAAAGCAGAAAGTATCCGAGCCGGCTCAAATAACAGTTTAGGTTTTCCAGGTTCTTGCGAAATTGAAATTGTTAACCGTAGTTTTGATGATGTGCGTGTTTATGGTGTATTTGACGATGGTATGAACATGGACCCTTTCAATGTGTACAGCTTTGAGTCACCCCATTATATATCCCTGTTTTATTATGGCTATTGCCATGATGGTATGGATTTATATATCGATTCTTTTTATGGATATAAAATATTTGCTGGTTATGTTCCACGATATACAACAATAAGAATTGTTTCTAGACCAGGAACTAATACACAATTGAAGGCCGAACTTCAGCTGAAAAAATAAAGGAGTGCATCATGTTTGATGCGACAGATAAAATTGAACGATTTGATAATGAACTTTGGCAAGCGATGCGTTCGGAACGGCGTCGCCAGGAAGAGCATATTGAATTAATTGCTTCTGAGAACTATGTTAGTCCGCTTGTTTTAGAAGCGCAAGGCTCAGTTCTTACGAATAAATATGCAGAAGGGTATCCGGGTAAACGTTATTATGGTGGCTGTGAGTATGTTGACATTGTAGAACGTCTTGCCATTTCACGCGTCAAACAGTTATTTAATGCTGATTTTGCAAATGTGCAGCCGCATTCAGGATCACAAGCGAATGCAGCTGTTATGATGGCATTGTTGGAGCCGGGTGACCTCGTGCTGGGGATGTCATTGTCTCACGGAGGGCATTTAACTCACGGTTCTCCTGTCAATTTTTCTGGGAAGCTCTATAACTTTATTCAGTATGGATTAAATGAACAGGGTCTTATTGATTATGATGCCATGGAGGACCTCGCCAGAACGCATCGTCCAAAACTTATTATTGCTGGTTTTTCTGCCTACTCTCAAGTTGTAGATTGGGAAAGATTTCGTAAGGTTGCTGACGAGATTGGGGCCTATTTTCTGGTTGATATGGCCCATGTTGCCGGTTTGGTTGCTGCCGGTCTGTATCCTAATCCAGTTCCGTTTGCTGATGTCGTGACAAGCACAACCCACAAAACCCTCAGAGGGCCTCGGGGCGGGTTAATTTTGGGTCGTACCAATGAGGCGATTGAAAAAAAAATCAATTCAGCTGTATTCCCGGGAACGCAAGGTGGACCTTTGATGCACGTGATTGCAGCAAAAGCAGTTGCGTTTGCTGAGGCCTTGTTGCCCGAGTTTAAAAGCTATCAACAACAGGTAATTGATAATGCTAAAACGATGGCTAATCGTTTAACCGCCCGAGGTTACCGCTTGGTATCGGGGGGAACTGAAAATCATTTGATGTTGGTTGATTTAATTGACAAGCACATCACGGGAAAAGAAGCTGATGCAGCATTAGGCCGAGCGCACATTACGGTTAATAAAAACTCAGTGCCTAACGATCCCGCCTCACCTTTTGTGACCAGCGGCATTCGTTTGGGAACGCCTGCTGTCACAACGCGGGGTTTTAGAGCCCCTCAGATTGAACGTGTCTCTGGGTGGATTGCTGATATTCTTGATTCGGTTCAAGATGAGGCGGTGATTGTTCGTGTTCGTGATGAGGTCTTGGATCTTTGTCGTGAGTTTCCTGTTTATCGTTAGGTGGTAGGTAACGATGTATTGTCCATTTTGTCATGCAGAAGATACAAAAGTAATTGATTCTCGTTTGATGGCTGAAGGCGCTCAAGTACGTAGACGACGTCAATGTTTGTTGTGTTTAGAACGTTTTACAACGTTTGAAACAGCGGAACTTATTATGCCTCTTGTGATTAAACGAGATGGTCGTCGCGAACCTTTTCGTATCGAGAATTTACGCGCAGGGTTGTTACGTGCTTTAGAAAAGCGACCGGTCAGTGTTGATGCATTAGAAGAGTCGATTATTGCTATTATGCAGAAAATTAGGCAAATAGGGGAGCGAGAGATAGACTCCCGAACAATAGGAGATTGGGTTATGGAACAACTCTATCGTTTAGATCATGTAGCCTATGTCCGATTCGCATCTGTTTATAAGCGCTTTAAGGATGTCAGTGATTTCCGTGAAGCGATTGAGCAAATGAGCGATGAATTTGGACTTGAAGAATGAGGTTGTAGTGGAAAAAAAAGAAATTCAAGCCAGACGGCGCGCAAGAAAATTAGCCTTGCAAGCTTTGTATCAGTGGCATATGTCAGGTGCTGCGCTTGTAGAAATTGAGGCGCAATTTCGGGCAGTAACCGCTATGGACAAAGTAGATGATGTATATTTTTGTCGTTTATTATATGACATCCCCAAATATATTGCAGAAATTGAAAATGCATTTGTAGCGTATTTAGATAGACCCGTAGAGTCATTGAATCCTATTGAGTTAACAGCGCTTCGTATTGGTGCTTTTGAGTTATTGTACTCACCAGAAATACCTTGTCTTGTGGTGCTTGACGAGTCGGTTAGTCTTTGTCGAGTCTTTGGGTCTCAAGATGGGCATCGATACGTTAATGGTGTTTTGAATAATTTGGCTAGACAAGTAAGGTCCATTGAAATGGGGGCTTGATATGAACCACAAAAAAGTTTGGTCAAATCCTGTATATTTTATTGCATTTGGATTCGGATCTGGTCTTATGCCATTTGCTCCGGGTACATTCGGAACGCTTGTTGCTATTCCACTCTATTGTTTGATGATGCATTTATCCCCGCTTACGTATGCACTCATCACGATGGCTGCATTTATAGGCGGTGTCTATGTTTGTAACAAGGTTGCGCATGAAATGGGCGTCCATGATTACGCGGGCATTGTATGGGATGAGATTGTTGGTTATCTTATGACGATGTTTTTAGTTCCTACTGGCTTGGTCTGGGTATTTTTAGGTTTTATATTATTTCGCATATTTGATATTTGGAAGCCACAGCCTATTCGGTGGGTTGATAAACAGATAAAAGGAGGGCTAGGTATTATGTTAGATGATGTCCTTGCTGCGGTTCCTGCGTGCATACTGCTGAATGTTTTTGCATATTTTTGGAGAACGTATCATGCATGAAAACAATAAAAAAATCATCAATATTGTCATGTCTTTGGCCATCGTTTCATTAGCAATATTTATTATTCACCGTTTTATTCCCTCTTTGGTCTGGGCTGGTGTTATTGTAACAGCTACTTATCCATTGTATAAGCGCTGGCGCTTAATATTCGGCAAGCATCAAAATGTATCAGCCTTTTTATTTACAACAATATTGGCACTGCTTTTGGTTGCGCCCCTGAGTTGGTTGGTTCATGTTTTGGTTAAAGAAATACAAGTGTTTGTTGCGTATCTTCAATCGATTAATCGCTATGGTGGTGAGGCACCTGCTTTTATTCAAGATCTGCCACTGATAGGAAAGGACTTGGTTGCATATTGGAATGCTAATTTGGCAGGCCCTGGCTATCTTAGACATGCAATTTCGAATGCTCATGTTGCAATTACGCCCATGAGTTATTATGCGAAACAAATCAGTTTTAATTTAGCTCATCGTGGAGTTCAAATCGGATTCACACTGTTGTGCTTGTTTTTTTTCTATAGAGACAGTGAAGTTTTATTTCAAACAATTAACCGAATGGGTGAGTATTGTTTGGGTGCTCGGTGGTTTCGTTATGCTGAAAAACTACCTTTAGCATTAAGAGGCACGGTGAATGGAACAATTGTTGTAGGGATGGGCGTTGGCCTTCTGATGGGCGTGTGTTACGCACTGGTTAATTTTCCTGCACCAACCTTGTTTGGACTCATCACGGCATTCGCAGCCATGATTCCGTTTGTAGTACCCTTGGTCTTTTTGATTGTCTCCATGGTTCTCTGGTGTAGCGGTGCCTTGGCGGCAGCAATCATTGTGATTGCGTGGGGAACACTGGTGATGTTTGTGGCAGACCATTTTGTTAAACCTGTCTTAATTGGTGGTGCAATTCAATTGCCATTTTTAGCCGTTTTGTTCGGCATTTTGGGTGGAGTAGAAACGCTAGGTCTGCTTGGTTTATTTGTGGGTCCTATTATCATGGTTCTACTGATCACATTGATTGATGAGTCTCAAGACAATAAATCAGATTCAAAAATAAACAAGTAAATTTTTTGTTGACGTAAGTGCATCTATTGAATACAATCCATTTGCTATAATATTTTGTAAAATCCCACGTCGTCTCAAGCACAGCGGGAAAGTTCATCCTTTTTAGCACTGTGCCCATGCACAGCTTCATCGCTGTGCTGGTCATTATGAAGGTGAAAGGGCGTTACAATACTTTTTATATATAATGGGAGTTAGATATGGCTGTAGATTTATCGTTTTATCACACGAATTTTCGTGAAAGCAAAAAATATCCTGGTTTATTTACTTCTTACACTCAAGAGAATATGGGTTTAGGTAGGGCTATTGTTTCTATTCCTGCTGCTCCTTTGCTCCGAACTTATTTGACCTATAAGAAACTCGTTGATCTTTTCGTCAACTTATCGACTACGTTTCGGCATTTTGTAAATCTTAATTTTAAAGAGGGTTTCATCGATCTGATTATAGGTACATCGTGGGATGTTGCTGCTGTGATCATGAGTGCGATTGCAATTGTTGGCGACTTGATGAGAGAAACGCTCGCATTATTTACACGTTGCTTTGCAACAATCCCAGCATTGGCTAATTCAGGATACAACGCGCTGTTTGGCGGCAAGATTAAATTGGCTGAATTTAAATTGGATGAAACTCAATTTAAACTTCCCGAAATTAACTATGCTGAAATTAAATTACCTCAATTTATCTTTGGTATTAATTCATCTAGCGATGGTGTTGTTGAAAATGATAGATCACCAGTTGTTGCTGTTGAAGACGGTAGAGCAGCAGTTGTTGCTGTTGAAGATGATAGAGTAGCAGTTGTTGCTGTTGTTGCTGTTGAAGATCATTTAAGCGAAGTTGGTGGCGAAGATGCACCGAGTGTCTCTCCATCGAGTGTTGCTTCAAATACTCCAGAAGTGGATGATGATTCGGATTACGAATACGGCTATGGTATTGATGCGCTGTTTAGAGGGTATCGTTAATTTATAGTGTATATTTCCCCCGCGAAAGCGGGGCTTTAAAATCAACAATTATTTAAATTTGTGTAACACCCCACCCCATACGTCATCCTTCGCTGCGCGAGGGATCTCCGAATGCGTCACAGTGCCACATCGTAGATGATTCCTCGCTGTGCTCGGAAAGACGTGGGGAGTTACATATTTTTTTATAATTGGTTTTTATTTAATGTACCGTTATCTGTTAATATTTTTCAGAGTCAGCGGGGCTGAATTGAGAATTAGGATCAAAATCCGATCGTAAAATACCCTACAGGGATATTAAAAATTAGGCCGGCTTATATTCAAAAACCTTCTAAATAAATGGTATAATTTTTTTTAAATTCAGAGCTATTTTGATAATGTAATATTGCAAGATTAATTTGATCAATTAAATGTTTATTCTCAATATTCGCTATGATTCCTAAGCCATAACCGACGCTAAATGGACTCCCTATGGTTTGCAGTTTACCAGAAGATATGTTTTTCCAATAATGCGCGGATGGAGCCCTGAGCAACGCAGCATCTATTATCTTATCTTTAAGAGCAGATAAAATATCTTCAAAACGTTTGTATTCAATAATGCGTGTATTGGTAAATGCCATTGAATTGATTTCGCGTCCAAAAATGGTGCCTTGCATGATACCAATCGTTGTGTTGTCGAGATGAGCAGGATTGAGTGTGGTGTTCTCACGGGTAACGACGTATTCAACTTGGCTTATCATATAGGGAATGGAAAATCGTACTATTTTAGATTGCTCTAAGTTGATTGTAATCGCACTGATTGCAATATCGGCTTTATTTTCTTCAATGGCGGGAATAAGCGCGTCAAAATTCATCGGAATATAAACACACTGACGTTCTAACATTTTGCATATATATTCTGCTAATGCAATATCAAATCCAAAATACTCTTTTTTAGTTGCGTGCATAACAAAAGGCGGGGTAAAGTCTGATATTGCAACGCGAAGGGGCAAAGTATCCGCGTGAGAAAGGCTTAATGTTAATAAATATAATATAAAAAAAGCCGCAATTTTTTTCATTATCTCAATTTGTTTGTGTGAGTCAGATAAGATATGTATAGCATATAAATAGCTTTTTGTTTATGCGATAGACTCATTTAGTGAAAATCCATTTAAGATGCCTGGTGTGAATGGATTAACTTCATTAGCCGCTTTGAGTAAATATCGCCCTGAATTCCCATTGATTTCAAAAAGAATTTCGAGACTCGCATTATCATTTTCATCGATAAGAACATTCACTTTTTGCAGCATTTTGAAAAAAGCCCAGGGTCCCATTTCATTGAGTTCATAATCATTTCCTTCAACAGAATGAAGCAGTAGTGTTGCATTAGATGATGGCCACTGGAAGTGTTTAATGTTGTCAGTCATTTGTGAGTCGTGTAACACCGTATCGCCAATAGCCAACTGAAAGCTTGTAATCACAGGATCAAGATTAATTTTTTGCAAAGTAAACTCAATTTTAGAGGCTTGATTCTCTGAGGGAAAAAACATTGCGGTGATCACATTTGCTCTAATCAGTTCATTAAGCATTGGGGTTGAAATGGGCAACACATACCCATCAGACGCTTTGAGCTGCCACTGTGCGTGTGATGTGTCTATAAAGGGCTTAAGATAAGTATCAACAAAGCTATTGAGAATGCCTTGTTTTGAGAAAAATCGATTAAAATCATCCAATGAAATTTCTTGTGTTTGTGTTATTTCAAAGGGATAACGATTGGCAATGGCCCGTTGGTAGCTTGGATAGACCGTATTTTTCCATTGTTGATTAATATATTTTTTGGTGTCGCTTAACAATAAAAACCATGTATCATCAGCTAAATTTTTTGCCCACGATGCAATGGGCTCAGGTAATTGTTTTGTTTGCATATAAAGCGAACCCAGTGGGTTGGCTTGATTTTCTCCCAAAAAGCGTGATTTAGTCAGTTCAAAAGCCGCTTTTCCACCATCGTTAACCACAGCGAGTGTGACGTAAAACTGGTTTAACTCATGGATTGTGCGTGATAACGTATGCGTGGCTGATTGGCTCATAAAATTTAAGGTTGAAAACTTACTGGCAATGTTTTGATTGAACACGCTTGATGGGTTGTTGATATCTGGTCCAATTTCTGTCTGTATAATTTTAATGAGTTTTTCGATGGACTTTGACTGCTCAAGTGATGCAGTTAATTGGTTTGCTTGTTTATAATCTCGAACCCTTGTTAACGTGCTTACACGCATGAAACTTTGCCACCACATGACATAGTCACTGCAATAAGCCTCCTTGAGTTGGGTAGGCAAACCGCTTAGATCTTGACGGAGTAAAACCCAATTATCTGCTGTTAAAGTGGATATTATTTGAGATAAATTTTTACTGATTGTGTTGAAACCCTTTTTTGTAAAGTAGAAAGGAATGATATTGTTTTTCAGTTGAAAGCCTTCTAATTGAATAGATATTTTTTCAGTTGGGAATCGTTCTTTAGCAAGCGAGTAGTATAAATAGCCGATGGGTAATGCATTGAGATAATTTCTCATTTCACGTACCGCTTGTTCATTAATTGAAATGACTTTTGTTTTATCCTCAAGTGTATTTTGTAGAAGTGATAGTTTATTTTTAAGCGCATCCTCTGCGTCAGTTTTTTCCCAGTGCCGCTTAAACCAGTTAAGTATTTCTTGATTATTTCGGTGTTCTGGTTCATTGAGCATTAAGTAGATTTTTAAGGTATGGAAACGTTCTAGTGGTGTTTCTTGGGCTGTTATCATGGCCCGTTCAAGTGTTTCGCGTATTAAGGGTAAAAAATTATTGTTTAAATGTTGTTCTGTATGAGATTGTAATGTGATCGTTAGTTTTTCAATGGCAGGGGATGAAAAAAAAGATTGTCCCATGTCTTCAAGAAGTTTAGATGCCTTGGCCACATGAAAAAGGCCGTTTTTTTGTGCATCATTTTTATGTGATATTGCATCAAACGCAAGTAACTCTTTTGTTGCTTCATTCAGAAGATGGGTTGAGTGAACATGATGATGAATAATGACCGCAAGAGAAAGCCCCATGAGTGTGGCAATACTGGTTGTAATCCACTGCTGGATACGCAATGTACGTGGTGTATGATGTTGGGTTTCATTTTGTATGTAGCTAAGGGCAGCCTCAATAAAATAGGGTCTAAAATTGAGTGATTGGTGAAATTTGTTAGGAACAATTAAACCATATTCATGTTGAATTTTTTTATTTAAATGGTCAATGCTCACACCACCTTGCTCTGCACTTGTAAAATAAATGGCTTGTATTCGGCATGGTTTGGGCGGGATTTGCTGCAATAAAGTGTGTATCGCCCCTTGTAAACTCGCTAACTGGAGCGGGAATTCACGAATGACGGTTCGTTTCTGGCTTGAGCGTGCGGGATGGATCTTACTGATCACATCTTGTCCGAGATCCTCAATGAGTTGCTCAAAACGCAACCTGTAATGATGTGTGGGTTTGCTGGTAGCGCCTGTTGAGTCGAGAGAAAAGCCAAGTGGTTTTTTTCGGTCAAAGATATTGTCTTGTTGAAAAAAATCACAAAATCCAGCGAGGCCATCTAACTTTGTAAAGAGAAGATTAACATCAACACGATATCCCAGCGCGCGACCAAATTTTTGCAGTAATTGCGCATGGGGTGCTGCATAGCTTGCAATATCATCAGATTCATCGGTAAATTCATTGAGGTCAATGGCTAAGATTAACCCGGTAATGCGGACTGTTTTATGGCAATGATTCAGTTGTTTAAGCGTATGGTCTAATAAAATACTGCTTTCTTGGATCCATGACTCATTGAGCTCAATGATAATGCCGCGTGAATTATAATAAATATCAATGGGGCGCTCTGTTTCAACCGTAATATGTTCAAGGCTGCTTTGACACAGTAATGTTGTTTTTCCTTGCCCTTTTTTGCCGATGAGCAATAAAAAAGATATTGGATTTTTCTCTGGTTTTAGTTGCCAAATTAATTTTTTAAGTGATGCGGTAAGTGCAAGCAGTGATTTATCCATTAAATATCCAGCGTCAGTTGTTGTACATGTTCAGTAAAAAGTATTTTGGCTTGATGCTCAATCCATCCCTGGCTTAAGGCATACACCACAATTAGTGTTGAAAAGGAAAGCAGTAATGCTTTTAATATAGGCTTTTGGTTGATGGGCTTTTCTGTTGTATGTTTAAGTGGCTCTTTAAAAAGGCGGATGGGTTTGTGAACACGATGTTGTTGAATGATGTCATGGGATGTTTGAATTAGGTTGTCAAGTGCAAGACGTCCATCTGCACGCTGATGATATTCACCCTCTACGCCAGCAATAAGGCAAAAATAGGAGAGTTCAATTAAGTCTATATATTGCGTTGCGCGTTCGTTTATATAATGAATAATATCAAAAAAACGAGCTTGCGGGGTTTTTTGATCTTGTGCAATGGGCGTGAAGGCTTGAAAAGAAGCCTCTTTGCCATAGACCCGCATGTAATTTTTTCCGAGCAGCTCATCGAGGGTTACGCACAACAAATAGTAGGCAATCACGCCAAACTCATCAGCATAACGTATGCTTTTAAGCTTGCTTTGAAATGCGTTCAGTTCGTGCTCTATATTTTCACGAATCACTTCAATTGCAGGAATCGTTTGGCTGGTGCTCAGTCGCTCAATGAGGGACAAAAGAGGACCTGCCGCCGAAACCAAGGGATTAGTGGTTGAAGCTGTCATGAACAGTTTTGAGCGATAATAGCCTTGTCCTGCTTGCGGAACAATGGCGGGCAATGCAAATCGGCTCGTAAGAGAGGCCGAATAAGGTTCGGCAGACATGATCGCTCCTAAACGCTACAAATGAAGATAAAAGACCTTATAACGATAAACTGTTCTGTTGATGAAAGCAATCTAAACTGTAGGGCAATTCGGGCATCGTCTAGATTACCCCCCCTTTAAAGGGGGGGCTTGTGAGATTAAGATTGCCGTGCTTTTATTGACGAGCAACAACTAAGCTCTTTAAGATCGTGAGTGCGGCATAGAGTTGATAGTCTTCATGCAACAGATTTTGTTCATCTGCAGCGGCAATTGTAGATTTTTTAGCTTGATTGCTTGCTGGTGTTGTAGCTACAGCTGTTTCATTTCCATTGGCCAAGTGACCACTTAAATCAGCCTCGCTGAAGCCTTTAAACCCATCTTTGTCTGCTAAAACTTTGGGTACGGCAATTTCTTCAATGGCTATATCAGGCGTTATTCCTTGTGCTTGAATTGATGTGCCAGAAGGGGTGTAATAAAGCGCTGTTGTTAGTTTTATTCCTCGCACATTATCAAGCGGAAGAACAGTCTGGACAGAGCCTTTACCAAAACTTCTTGTGCCGACAATGATGGCTCGTTTGTTATCTTTAAGTGCGCCTGCGACAATTTCTGAAGCAGAGGCTGATCCATTGTTAATCAAGACAACCAACGGCGCATTATTTAGAATATCGCCAGGCGTTGCGATGGCTGTAAATTTTGAACCTGGCAAACGTCCTTCAGTATAGACAATCAATTCCTGTTTACCTTGATGCTTTGTATCGAGAAATGCATCCGATATTTGAATTGCTGAGTCTAAAAGTCCACCTGGATTATTTCGCAGGTCAAGCACTAGCCCATTGAGCTTTCCGCCTGCTTTTTGTTTTAAATCAGCAATCCCTGCTAACATGTCCTGTCCTGTCATGGATTGGAATTGTGAGAGTCGAATGTAACCATACTGATTATCCAGAAGTTTAGCCTGTACGCTTTTGACAAGAATTTTGTCGCGCACGAGATTAAATGTTAGTGGTTTAGATTCACCTTTTCGTAAAATAGTCAGGGTGATGGGCTCACCAATTTTTCCTCTCATTAACGTTACGGCATTTTTGAGCTCCATGCCTTGAACCGATTGTGAACCAATTTTTATAATATAATCCCCGGATTTAAGTTTTGCTTTTGCAGCAGGTGAATCATCCAGCGGACTCACGATTTTAATAACGCCTTCTTCCATGGTGACTTCGATACCAAGACCACCAAATTCACCGCTGGTTGCTGTTTGTAGTTCTGAGAAATCTTCCTCATCAAGGTATGATGAGTGGGGATCAAGTCCAGCAAGCATGCCACGAATTGCATTATCAAATAAATCTTTGTCTTTGACTGGTTTGACATAATATTGTTTGATCTGAGCGATTGCGTTGGAAAATCGTTGTACATCTTCCATCGGTACACCGGATTCATCTTCTTGAAGTTCTGGCGCTTCAGGCGACAGTGAATAGGCGCTTAAAGGTAGTAATAGCGATAAAGATAATAAAGCAGCAGTACTGATGTAGCTCAAATGCTTGTGTGACATGATCTTCTCCTGTGATGCACAATAACATCAAGATAACCATTGCCGTGGAGGAATTGCTTTTCCACGACGTCTTATTTCGAAGTATAGACCGTTTTCACGAAGTCCACCTGTATGTCCAACTGTTGCAATTTGTTCTCCTTTTTTTACTAATTGTCCTTTATGTTTAAAGAGGGATTCATTATGAGCATAGAGGGTCATGGTCTGATTGCCATGGTCAATAATAATGAGTAAACCGTAGCCTTTGAGCCAGTCACTGAAAATAACAGTACCTGGTAACACAGCATTAACAGCGAGCCCCTCAGGCGCAGAAAAAAATAATCCTTGATTGATGTGCGCTGCATGAGACGCTTTGTTTTGTAATGGATTCGCGAGATGGGGTTTTAATTGGACAGCAGAAATATTGGCTATGATACGCTTTGGTATTGTTTGTGAGACTTTTTTTAATGGGGTTTGTAGGCGGGCTTGATCTTCTTGGCAGCTTTTTAAGGTTTCTTTTTTTGTTTTAATCGTTTGAACAATGGCTTGAACAAGCTTTTGATGGCTCATTTTTATGAGCAGTAGGTCTTTTTGTTGTTTAAGCGCGTTGTTTTGTAGTTCGTTCAGTGATGCCAGTTCAATGTTGTGCGTCGCTTCCTTTTTCACAAGTTGTTGAGTTGTCTGCCGTATGCTTGTAATGAGGGTTTTATCTGATTCAATAAGATACTGATACAAGGTCAGTTGTCGACTAAAATGTGATGACTTTTTCTGTGATAAAAGCCATTGCATGGGTTGATTTTTACCCATGCTGTAGCGTGCCTGCAGATGGTGTGCGAGCATAGCTTGTTGCATATCTAATGTATTTTTCAGGTGTGATATTTCAAGTGCTGTTTCATTAATAATGTTTTGTTTGTTTAAGATATTTTGTTTAATGTTATGTACATTAAGCACCTGCTCGCCAAGCTTTATTTCAGTCGCAGCAAGGGCTTCATTTGTTGCCTTTTGTGTCGAGAGGGCTTGCTGGATGTTTTTTTCTATTGCATTCATTTTGTTCGATAGCGTATCGATTTGATTTTTTGGCGATCTCATCTCTTCGGTTTTCGCTTGTGCTTGAATAGGGATTAAAAATAAGCTTAATGTGACAAGCAGTAAACGATGTTTCATGATTCCGCCATTACAGATGTCAGTAGGCTTGTCCCCGTCATTTCTAAAGGTTTTTGAATGGATAATAAATCAAGCAACGTTGGGGCAACACAACTTAAGTCTCCGCCCTGTTGCTTGAGCGTTATGCTTTTATTACCAACATATAGAAAGGGCACGGGTTCATTGGTGTGAGCTGTTTGGGGTTGTTGAGATATTTCATCAAACATACACTCAGCATTTCCATGGTCTGCTGTAATAATTAATTGACCATTAATTTTTTTAATGGCTTCGCCAATGTCATGCATACAGTGATCAATGCATTCGATGGCTTGAATGGTCGCTTGAATATTTCCAGTATGGCCCACCATGTCTGCATTGGCATAGTTACAAATAATCACATCGAATGTTTGATTATTGATGGCTTCAACCAGGTCTTTTGTCAGTGCAGGTGCACTCATTTCGGGTTGCAAATCATAAGTTGCAACTTTGGGCGAGGGAATTAATAGTCGCGTTTCACCAGGAAATGACGATTCATATCCGCCATTAAAAAAGAAGGTGACGTGCGCATATTTTTCTGTTTCTGCTAGGCGAAGTTGACTTAACCCCGCGTCTGATATGACTTCTCCAAAGGTTTTCTTTAAAGGCAAAGGAGGGAAAATTACTTTTGTGCTTAGTCTTTCGTCATAATGAGTCATGGTACAGAATGAATATAATTTTGGTTTTTTTACGCGATGAAAGCCATCAAAGTTCTCGCTTAAAAAAGCCTGCGTTAGCTCCCGGGCTCTGTCAGCACGGAAATTAAAAAAGAAAACAGAGTCTCCCTCTTCAATGATGCTATGGGGTGATATTTGTGTGGGAGGGATAAATTCATCATAAATACCTTTTTCGTAATATTTTTTTACGGCATCTTCAGCCGTGAGGTCAGTTGATTGATCTTGTCCTTCAGTTAGTAGCTTATAAACGGGTTCAATACGATCCCAGCGTTTGTCTCGATCGAGCGCGTAGTAACGACCCGTGATGGATGCAA
Organism: Legionellaceae bacterium; assembly: GCA_947504875.1. Classification (GTDB taxonomy): domain Bacteria; phylum Pseudomonadota; class Gammaproteobacteria; order Legionellales; family Legionellaceae; genus CANNJI01. The sequence continues at coordinate 47,306 of CANNJI010000002.1, read as the reverse complement.
TAAATCCTACGGGATGTCGATTCAAACAGTGTTTTAAAGCCTCAAGGCTCGATAGGGCAGATTGAGGAGGGGTATCTCGGCCATCTAAAAAAAGATGAAGCGCTACGCGGGAAAAATGATGTTTACTGCATAAAGCCAAAAAAGCAAACAGGTGTTCTTCATGGCTGTGTACGCCACCCTTCGACAGTAACCCCAAAATATGCAGCGTTTTATTGTTTTCTTTTAAATGATGGATGGTGTCAATGAGGGTTTCGTTTGTATCAAACGTGTGATTATTAATGGCTTCATTGATGCGTGTAAAATCTTGGGGGATACGCCTACCTGCACCCATGTGCATGTGACCGACTTCTGAGTTGCCCATTTGATGTTCAGGAAGTCCTACAGTGTGTCCTGATGCTTGCAGCAGTGTATGGGGACAATTTTTCCACCAAAAATCCCATTGAGGAGTCCGAGCAGCCGCGATTGCATTGTATGATTGCTCCTCTCGAAACCCAAATCCATCGAGGATTATTAAAACAAGCGGAATATGAGGCATAATTTCTCTTAAACTTTTTTAATAAAGAGGTTAGACTATAGGCCATTTTTGACAAGGGATGAAGTAGGTTGAACCAAAAAATACCGAAACATGTGGCAATCGTGATGGATGGCAATGGTCGATGGGCCTTGGAACGAGGTTTTCCTCGGGTCGAAGGGCATCGTATGGGCGTTGAAGCATTAAGGCCGTTGGTCGAAGGTTGTATCGATAAAGGCATAAAGATATTAAGCATATTTGCTTTTAGCAGCGAGAATTGGTCGCGGCCAGCAGAAGAAGTTACGCAATTGATGTCACTTTTCATCACCGTCCTTCATCAAGAGGTTGAGAAGTTATTTGAACAAGGTGTGCGCCTCTGTTTTACTGGCGAACGATCACGCTTGCCCCTTGCCTTACAAACGCTCATTGCCTCAGTTGAGGCCAACTCAGTGATGTATGATCGATTAACGCTTAACATTGTAGTCAATTATGGCGGACATTGGGATATCGTTCAGGCAGCAAAAAACTTAGCCGAGGATGTTGCTGCAGGGCAGCTGATGCCTGAACAAATCACTGAGGCTGTTTTCGAATCAAAGCTGAGCATGTATCCGTTGCCGCATCCTGACTTGATGATTCGAACAGGAGGAGAGTGTCGTCTGAGTAATTTTTTTCTTTGGCAACTGGCGTATAGTGAGCTGTATTTTTCCTCGTTGCACTGGCCTGATTTTACACGTGATGAATTTGAAAAGGCTTTGGATAGTTTCGCTGCCCGACAAAGACGTTATGGTAAAATTTCAAATCAAGTCCATGAGGAGCAACATGCTTAAGCAACGCTTGTTAACGGCGCTTATTCTTATTCCTGCAGTTTTATTTACCTTATATTATGCAACTGCCCCCATTCTATTATGTCTTGTGTTGGGTGTTTTATTGTTGCTAGGTTCGGAGTGGTCGTCGCTTATTCCAATCCGTTCATCTCAGTGGGCCTATAAAACCGTTTCTTTTGAATGCGCACTGCTTGTTTTAACCGGGTTATGTTTACAATGGTTTGAGATCTGGCTTGGTGTTGGATTATTGATGTGGATTATGCTTGCATTTTTTGTATTAACCTATCCTAGGTCTCAATCCATGTGGGCGCACCGCTGTATTGTCGCTTTGTGGGGAGCTATTGCCTTACCTTTATTTGTTGTCTCAATCCTTATGCTCTATCATCGGGTGCCTGAAGGTCGTGCTTTATTTATATATCTTTTATTTTTAGTTTGGGCCGCTGATTCAGGCGCCTATTTTGCAGGAAAACGTTTTGGGCGCCATCGCCTTATTCCTCAAGTAAGCCCTGGTAAGACAGTTGAAGGCCTGGCGGGTGGTTTCGTGCTCAGCCTTGTTGTGGGTGTTGTTGGTTGGTTTTGGTTTCATCCTACAAAAACCTTGCATTGGTTCTTGCTTGTGCTGGGCATTGTGTTGATTTCAATGTTAGGTGATTTGTTTATTAGCATGTTAAAGCGGCGATGCCAGTTAAAAGACACGGGTAACTTGTTGCCTGGGCATGGTGGTGTGCTTGATCGTCTAGACAGTTTGATTGCCGCAGTTCCTTGGTTTTATATGGGACAGTATTATTGGTTGCACGATGCGATGGTGTTATAGTGCTTTTCGGTTGATTGGGATCTGAGTTGGGTGTAAATTAATAATGAGAATCATCAGTAAGAAAATTGCTTTAGCCGTGTGTTATTCTTCAGCTTTGTTGTGGTCTGCCCATGCAACTGCTGAATCGAGTTTTGTTGTTCGTGACATTAAAATCATTGGACTTCAACGCGTAAGCACCGGAACAGTGTTAAATTATTTACCCGTTCAGGTTGGTGAAGATATAGGTTCTTCATCCACAGCCGACATCATTCGCGCTCTTTATGAGACTGGGTTTTTTCAATCGGTTGTTCTTGAACGTCAAGGCAATACTTTAATTGTTCAGGTGGTTGAGCGCGCAACGATTGGTTCAGTCACCGTTGTTGGGAATAAAGAAATCCCCGATGATAAAATGAAAGAGTTACTCAAAGACTTGGGCATGATTAAAGGCCGGGTTTATCAACGAGCCTCACTTGAGCGCTTAGAAAAAGAATTAAAACAAGCCTATAATGCACGTGGAAAATATAATGCACGTATTGATTCCAATATAACAACCTTAACAGAAAATCGGGTTGCTGTTCATGTGGCCATTTCTGAAGGCCGTGTTTCAAGAATTAAAGAAATTAAAATTATCGGAAATCATGATTTTACGACAGATGATTTATTGCCGGAGCTTGCTGTTTCGTCAAGTAATATGATGACTTACTTTACGAAAAAAGATCAATATTCAAAAGCGGCAATGGATGCTTCACTTGAAGCACTGAGGTCTTATTACTTAGACAGAGGCTATTTAAAATTTAATATTGTTTCATCACAAGTTTTATTGGCGCCTGATAAAAAAGATGTGTTTATTAATATTCATATCAGCGAGGGGCCACAGTATCACTTCTCTGGGTATGCTATTGCCGGCAAAATGATATTACCCAAAGAAAAAATTGACGCACTGGTTCAGGTGAAGGCGAAAGATGTTTTTTCTCGAAAAAAAGTCACTGAAACTATTTCAGCTATTGGTTTGGCGCTGGGTGATGTTGGTTATGGATTCCCAGCGATTAATGCAGAGCCACGGATTGATGAAAAAAATAAAACAGTTTTCATTACCTTTGTAATCGATCCCGGCCGACATGTTTATGTGCGACGTATTAATTTTCATGGCAACACCAAAACGGGAGATTACGTTTTACGTAATGTTATTCATCAAGATGAAGGTGCTTTGTTATCTTTACATAATATTAAAGAATCAGAGCGTCAATTACGTTTGTTGAGTTATTTGAAGGATATTAATGTAAAAACAACGCCAGTGGCTGGGGCAAATAATCAGGTTGACCTAGATGTGAATGTGGAGGAGTCTCCGTCAGCTGAGGCTCGAGCTTCCGCTGGTTACGGAACAACAGGACCTCAATTTAATGCCTCTATTAATCAATATAACTTCATGGGAACAGGACGAACAATAGGCCTTGCTTTTAATGCAAGTTATTGGGGACAAGATTATTCATTCAACTATTATAATCCGTTTTATACAAAAACTGGGGTAGGGCGTGGATTTGATGTTTACTACCAAACGGTTGACCCCAAAAAGCTAGATGTCAGTGCTTACAGCTCTAATCGCTTCGGGAGCGATATTAATTATAATATCCTCTTGAGTGAAACCAGTAGTCTTCAATTTGGTTATGGTTATCAAGGGATACGAATTCAATCGGTTGGTATTGTTCAACAAATTCAAAATTTCGTAACTGCTTATGGTCGTGACTTTAATCAGCTTCGTCTGAGCGGAGGATGGAATAAAAACAGTTATGATCAAATGCCCTATCCTAATAAAGGCCTTAATCAACAAGCCGGCGCTTTATTTGCATTGCCTGCAACTTCGCAGTCCTTTAATTATTATAAATTAGGGTATCAAGCGCGTTACTATCAGCCGATGTTTAAAGGGTTTATTTTTACGCTGCTGGGTAATGTGGGTTATGGTAATACGTATAATTCGCAAGGTCTGCCTTTTTATGAAAACTATTTTGCAGGCGGTATCGCCCAACCAGGTCAGGTCCGTGGGTATGAAAGTTATTCGTTAGGTCCTCAAGACAATCATGGCAATGCGATGGGTGCTAATTTATTAGTTAATGGTAGTACAGGTATTATTCTACCTTATCCCATTAGTCGAGATAATATACGAACCATGGTCTTTGTGGATGCGGGAAATGCTTTTGTGCGAGGGACGCCCGTTGCCTTAAGTGGCGTTAATGAGGGACCTATGCGTTACGCAGCGGGTATTGGAGTTGAGTGGCGCTCACCCTTTGGACCCTTGGCGTTCAGTGTCGCGACACCTTTGAACAAACAACCAACAGACGTAACCCAATTATTCCAATTTACTGCTTCAACAGGGTTTTAGGGTGTATAGGCCGGAGAGATGACTTGATGAGCAGGTAAGCGCGCTTAATTGGTCATCAAGTCATCTATCTGGCACTGTCGTTTCTTGTCGCTCGACTATCATGAGCTTTTTTCCGCGCTTACGTGAGTCATCGCATTCAGGCTAAGGTTTGCTGATGGCTCGCAAGGGTATTTTTTACGCACACCAATGAGGGCAACTTCAGATACAGACATCTTGCTTTTGTCGCTTTCTTGACTTGATATTTCTCTGTACGTTTGTTGAATTAAATCGGTCAGGAGCGTTGAATCAAGAGATATTTGGGGTGGCAAACAGAATAAAGGGGCACCCTGTTGAGTCGCCGCTTTATTGGTTAGCATCAGCGTCTCCCCAATTGACTCGCTGGTGAGTGCAAGAATATTTCGAGCTGACTTAGCCCATGCTTGTGCTTGAGGATCTGCCTTCATTTCCATTTTAGGAATATTATTGGCTATATTAATATAACGTCCAATGTTATCAGCATAAACCCAGGGAGACAGTACTAATAATAAACAAGGAACAAATTTCATGTGTTCTCCTTTATAGATTGTGTGGTGCTATCCAATGGAAACGATAGGCTAAAAATAGAAATATAAAAAGAGCGAGAGATAAACTAATTCGCAAAGTGAGTGATTTAATGGGTCGTTTTGTTTTGCTATCATCTTTTACAAGGAAAATAAGTCCGCTCATTAACGCTCCGGCAATGATCAGCATGATGAAAATGATAAATATTTTGGTCAACATTTGTTATACTCCTGCTGATGTTCACTGGGTTCTTAAATATGATAAGTGTATCGCGTTTTAAATACCGTTTCACCCCAACACGATTAATGAGTCTCTTGACCTTTATTGTGGTTATCTTATTTGTTTATTTGGGTTATTGGCAAGTATCTCGATTTTATGAAAAGACCGAGATGCTAAAAACATACGCTTCACGCTCACAGGAACTCGCGCGGCCATTGATTGAATTTAAAAATCTCCCTAAACAATATGATCATATTAAGCTTGTAGGGCACTATCTGCCCATTGTTTTTTTTCTTGATAATCAACATGTTCAACATCAATTGGGTTTTGATGTGATTTCTCCCTTGGAGATTGACGCACATCATGTGGTGTTGGTTGATAGGGGTTTCGTGCCGCTAAATAAAACGCGTGCTCATTTGCCAAGGATCAAAACACCAGTTGACTCCGCCCAACTCGCAGGAGTGGCCTATTATCCTTCTGAAAAAACTTGGGTTTTAGGGCCTTCTTATGAAATAAAAGATAAACACTCAGTAATTATTGAGAAAATTGATACAGAATGGGTCAGTCATTTTTTGCATAAATCAGTCTATCCGTTTATCATTCGCATGAATGCAAATGAGCCTTTTGGATATCAGCGCGAATGGGTGACGGTTTCAATGCCGCCAGCTCGTCATATGGGTTATGCTGTTCAATGGTTTGCCATGGCTTTTGTTGTGTTTTTCTTATTTATTATTTTAAACGTTAAAAAAAGATGAGACTTATGCGTCATAATAAAGCAGTATTGTTTTTCCTTATTATTTTGTTCGTTGCGCCTGGATTTCTGGCTTATGTTTTTTACTTAAACCCCAGTTGGTTAGGGAATGTCACGACAAATCAAGGCGTTTTTTTGCCCCCGAATACCAGCCTACATGTTTTCCCTGACAAACATGTGTATCGTATGGTGCTTTGGAACGAGGGCGCATGTAATCAGGATTGTATTTTTGAACTCGATAAAATTGCTCGTGTCCGATTAGCCTTAGGACGACGATACTATGATGTTGAGTCCTGGCTCCTTCAGGGTGAACACTCACCTGTGTTATCATCCGAAGTTCAGGCTGGTCTGCTTGCGCAAGATATTCATATCAAAAGACTAAATGAGCATGAGACTGAAATAATTAAGCTCCTAGAACACACGGCAAATCTATTTATAGTGGCTCCAAATCAACATTTTATTCTGGGGTTTAAACAGAATAGCAAGCCGGATGAAATATTTCATGATCTTAAGCATTTATTAACAACAGATAAGACGAGTAATTAATCATGCATATAAAATACTTAAGATGGGTTACAACAGCGGCCGTTTTTTTAGCACTTTGTGTTGTGATGCTCGGCGCCTATACCCGGCTGACTGATGCTGGATTAGGCTGCCCAGATTGGCCTGGTTGTTATGGTAAAATGGCCTTACCTGTTGAGCGCGATGGACTCACAGAAATGCTCCATCGTTATTTGGCTGGCTCATTGGGTTGTCTTATTCTGTTTATTTTGGCTTTTGCACCGAAATATAAATTACCTTGGATGCTTGTTGGACTTGTTTTTTTTCAGGCAGCATTAGGGATGTGGACGGTTACTTTAAAATTGTTGCCAGTTGTTGTGATGGGGCACCTTTTGGGTGGTCTGTTAATATTTTCACTTTTATTTTTGTTTAGGGCCCAGTTAAGTGAGCAATCTTCAATTAACTTATCAGGTTGGCACAAGCCAACGCTGATAGGCGTATTGATTATTTTCATACAAATTGCATTGGGTGGCTGGGTGAGTTCAAATTATGCAGGGATTGCGTGTGTCGGTTTTCCACAATGTAATGGCAGTTGGTTGCCCACGCTTCAGTGGATGCCGGCATTTGATGTATTTTCAACCGTTGGAGCGAATTATCAGGGTGGCCTTTTAGATAGTGATGCTCGTGTAACCATTCAGTTTGTTCATCGTTTAGGTGCATTGATAACAGCCACATATTGTTTAGGTTTATCCTTGTTCATGATGCGTATACAGCGTAGGCGAGTTTTTTGGTTGGCGTTTGTTGTATTCATGTTGATTATTCTACAATTATTTCTTGGTATCATGAATGTCATATATCTGCTACCGCTACCGCTTGCAGTTGCTCACAATGGGGTTGCGGCATTACTTTTGGGTTCAATGATTACCTTGTCCTACAGCGTGTCAGGAGGAAAACAGTGAAAGTAGTATCCTGGCGAGATTATCTGGAGTTATGTAAGCCCAGAGTTGTGGCGTTAATGTTATTGACTGTTCTTGTGGGGATGTTTCTTGCCACACCAGGATTGGTTTCGTTAAACATTTTATTTTATGGTATTTTAGGCATTGGGTTTTGTGCTGCAAGCGCTGCTTCCATTAATCATTTGGTGGATAAACGGATTGATGCAATCATGTCACGCACCCAAAAGCGTCCAGTTGCAAAAGGGCGTATTTCAGTTCAACGCGCGTTGATGTTTGCAACGACGATGGGCGCTTTAGGCTTGGGTATTTTGGTCTATTATGTTAACGCACTTACGGCTTTATTAACATTCATCACGCTCATTGGCTATGCGGGTATTTATACGGGCTATTTAAAACGTGCAACGTCTCAAAATATAGTGATTGGTGGACTAGCAGGAGCCGCACCTCCTTTGCTCGGATGGACGGCGGTGACTAATCATCTGGATCCACAAGCATTATTGTTGGTCCTTATTATCTTCACATGGACTCCCCCTCATTTTTGGGCGCTTGCCATTTATCGTTTTGAGGATTACAAGAAAGCTGAAATACCCATGCTTCCTGTTACGCATGGGATAGCTTACACAAAACTTCAGATCTTGTTATATAGCATTCTATTGGTTGTCGTGAGTGTCTTACCTGTTGTGGTTGGGATGAGTGGATTGTTATATTTGGTTGGTTCACTGTTATTAGGCGCGAGATTTTTGTATTGGGCACAACGATTATATCGATTTCAGGATGCAGCGATAGCCATGAAAACATTTCGTTTCTCTATTGTGTATCTTATGTTGCTTTTTGTTCTTTTATTGGTTGATCACTATGCCTAAGGAAAACTATGCCTCCGAAAAATAAGCGACTTATACAGACTGTCGTTGTACTTTTAGCTGTTGTTGCTCTAAGTTTTGGTTTTTTTGTTGCTGAGCATGTGCGTTCAATGAAGCAAATCGACAGGACCCGTTTAAATGGGACCTTGCTCGATACCCCGCGTGAAGTCGTTCATTTTACCTTGACTGGTACGGATGAACAGCCATTTAATGAAGAAAATTTAACCGAACATTGGACGATGATGTTTTTTGGTTTTACTCGATGTGGCTCTGTGTGCCCTACAACGATGGCTGAGCTTGCAAAAATGATTCGTTTATTGCGTGAGCGGCAGGTAACCCCATTACCACGTGTGGTGATGGTTTCAATCGACCCTGAGTCCGATACACTTCCTCGATTAAAGGCCTATGTTGAAGCATTTAATCCGGAATTTTATGGCGCCACAGGAAAAATTGATGAAATTTCAAGAATAACGCAAGATTTTGGTATAGCTTATGCTAAAATAGCGCGAAAATTAAAAGATGGTTCTGTCGTTCATGAGATTGAACATACAGGGGCAATTCTTTTATTTAATCCAAAAGGGCAATTGATGGCCTTTTTTACGACCCCTCACAACGCTGCTGGATTGGCTGATGATTATCAGTTGTTGATTGGTTAATATAAAGTAAAGGAAAAAAGGTTATGAAAATTGCAATACTTGCAACCAATCCAGACTTATATTCACATAAGCGTTTAGTTGATGTGGCACGTGAAGCAGGACATGATATACAGGTGATTAATCCTTTATATTGTTATATGAATGTGGCTGCTTCTTCTCCAAATATTCATTATCGTGGTGGTGAACCACTCCCACATTATGATGTAGTGATTCCACGTATAGGGGCATCCAATACTTTTTATGGCACAGCAGTTCTCAGACATTTTGAGACCATGGGTATTTATACTTTAAATGAATCAATAGCCATATCTCGCTCGAGAGATAAATTTCGCTCGCTTCAATTGCTTGCGCGAAAGGGTATTCCGATGCCACTGACGAGTTTTGCACAATCGCCTGATGATACAGAAGATCTCATCCGTATGGTTGGGGGCGCGCCACTGGTGATTAAACTGTTAGAGGGCACACAAGGGAAGGGCGTTGTTTTGGCAGATAGTCATCAGTCAGCGGTGAGTATTATCAATGCATTTAAAGAAATGCATGCAAATATTTTAGTTCAAGAGTTTATAAAAGAGTCTCATGGAACAGATGTTCGTTGTTTTGTGATTGGTGATAAGGTGGTGGGCTCAATTAAACGACAGGCAAAAGAAGGCGAGTTTAGGGCTAATGTTCATCAAGGGGGTAAAGCGATGAAAGTGAAATTAAGCCCACAAGAGCGAACAATTGCAATCGCTGCGACAAAAGCGATGGGGTTAAAAGTTGCCGGGGTTGATTTGGTTCGTTCAAATCATGGTCCGCTGGTTCTTGAAATTAACTCATCTCCCGGGCTTGAAGGCATTGAAAAAGCAACGCAATTAAATATTGCCGGAAAAATTATTAGTTACATTGAAAAACATGCAAAACCTCAGGGACTCAATAAACGATTTCAAGGGTGATTTTGGGCATAACTTTATTAAAAATGGAAGTTTAAAATCCTATTTTCCTATTTCGCTAATACTTTATTATAAAAATATACTATAATTGATATGGATGGCTCATCTTGCAAATACCTGCCGTTATTGACCCCAGCCCAAAGGCGGGGACGACATGATAAGGGTTCGAATTTGCAAGACGCTCCAGTAGTGGATTTTTAGGAGAGTTTTATGCATACACATCAACCGCAAGTGAAAATGATAGGTATAAATGGTCAAGTTTCACTGGGAAAGGAATTTGCAGGAAAAATGGTGTTAATTGATCAAGTAGATGATGGGACATGGATTATTAAGTGTGGAGAGTTTGTTCCTGATTCAGAGAGATGGTTATATCAAGGTAATAATCTTGCCAAGATTGAGAAAGCGATCGATTGGGCTGAAAAAAACAAGCCTGATGATAATTTCGATGAGATAATTCAAGGGATAGAGAATGGCAACGGTTAAAATAGACTTGAATAACCCGGAGTTTCAATCTAATGTTTTTGATTTGGAAAAAAATGAACAAGTAGCTTTAATTAAGGCATTAAAAAAGATTCATAAATTAACATGGACTGAAGTATATTCTGATCAGGGATTGAAATGGGAGGCTGTTTTGTCAAAAAAGACAAAGGCAGGTGAACGCATTTATACATTTCGATTTTCTCAAAAATATCGCGCTGTAGCGTTAAGGCAAGGTGATTATTTAAGGCTGTTAACGTTGCACGTTGATCATGATAGCGCTTATAGATAACTTTAAAAAGTACATTTCATACGCAAGCTATACCTGGCCGATCGGGACTTTATAGTCGATTGAATTTAATTAGACTGATTGTTCTGCAAGCAAATAAAGCGCAGGAGGCTGGAGGCCGACGAGCCATTGCTGTAAGAAGAATGAGTCAAATTAAATTCAATCGACTATAGTGTCAACCTAATTTTAAAATATCGCACTACGGTGGATGACTTATATGTTTGTCTGCATCATCAGCAGTTGCTGAATGTTCAGAAGACTCATCAGCGCCTTCCTCAAAAAAGCCAATGCTTCTTTTGCGTTTACGGTTATTGGATAATGCTAACTCAAATAATTGCGTCAGGTTAGTTTCTCCACCAAACGCAGTTGCATGGCAAGTGTCGCTCAAACGATTTGTAATATAAGCGTGAAATGATATCTCTTGTCTAAATTGCGTTCCAAAGGCAGGGTGCTCTGAAAGAAACCGGATAAAATCGGTTTGCTGTTCTTGAGAAGCGTTCATAACGCGCAAGGTCTGTAACGCTTTTTCATCTGGAAATTCACACGCAGCTGTCCAAGCATGGCTTAATTTTTCTTTCTCACAGGATGTATTAATCGTTGATTTAAAATGACTTCGAACAAAGTCACGTAGGAATTGCTTAATATCTTCTTGCGTTAACATTTTTAAGAGCGGATGGCCCAATACGGATTGAAACAATCGACGCTTAACACCAGAAAAACAGCTGGGCTTATCGCCTTCACCGTCATCATACTCTTCAGTAATCACAACCCCAAGCTCATTGGTTCTGGTGCGTTTTTTATCCCAATTATGTGCACGACCAATATGAGCAAGCTCATCAATGAAATGTTCTAATCGTGTTTCAAGGGTATATCCATCGCAGGGTTTTACACGTGGATCATCAGTGTCATCCATGGCCGCTAGAAACAACATAGAAATTAAAGGCATGTAGTCTTTAAAGGTAGACCAACGCAGAGTTCTTGAGCTATCAATGCACACATAGCTTGCATTTTCATGCATCCAGTGATTTGGCTTGCTCAAATATCGCCATGCAGTGTGGTCTTTATGTGAATGATAAACCTCTTTTATTTGCTTTAACGTATATCCCTGTGCAATGAGTGTTTGTTGTTCCCTGAGATCCATCGATAAAGTTTGTTTTTCACCATTTTTCAATTCCAGTTGAATGGGTTTCGCTTCATATCGACTGACCAATGTTCGTTGCAATAAAGCCATCACGGCTTCAACACCTCCGCGTTCACGAATTTTTGGTTCATAATAGTCAAGCGCAGATTTTAAGCGCCGCTGTTCATCAGTACTTAATCCCGTCATCGACGATTCATGATCTTGCGCCATTGCTCTTAAATCAAACGCACCCATGGCTTCGGCTTGATAGAAATGATTGGCTTCTGCCAGTTCTCTGACAGCACGCACTGTCAATAAAATTTGAGCAGCATTCATATTATTTTGTTGTAAAGCGAATCGAATCAATTCATTTTCATTATTCGGTGTAATTGCCGTATGGAGCAATAATCTGACCGAGGGGATCTCAATTAAACGTTGAATGGTTTCTATATCCGATACATGATTGCGACGAATTAAATAACGAATAATATAAAAATATAACCGGGCTTCATTGGGATCTAGAATATCGAACACGCCATTTGGATCCAGTATTTCTGAATTCTGGTGCATTTTTTTTAGCGCGTTAATCTGATGGTTAGCAAAATGCTTGGTATATTGACCATATTCACGAGCATGTTTTTCTGCATAGTCAAAAATTGGGTAGAATTTCAATAAGATATTTGCGCCTTCTTGACCAATGTCCTTTAAATGGTCTAGTGAATGCAGATAACGCTGATAACTTGATTGTAAGTTGGTTGCGATTTCAAGATGTTGCTCGTATGGGATGCATGACATCATATATTTGATCATATCAAGATCTTTTCCGTGAAGCACTTCAATAAAAACAGCATGATGATTTGCCGTTATCATGTTCAATATAGTATTGGGGGATAATATCGACATGAGATATCTCAGTGTTTGTGCGTGATGATGAGCAGCTGCGTCTTTAAATAGATGATAGTGATTCAGCGCCAGCATCTCTTGTTGAAAAGTTCGTCCTCTTTTGGCGAGTTGCTTCATGATAAATTGAATCACGTCCAAACGACTCTCATCAGGTATCACTGGCTGTACTGGAGCATAATATCCTTCGTATCTGCCCGCAGTAGAGGATGATTCTGTTAACGCAGTCCAATTATTTGCGCTTATCATTGCGAAGGGATCATCAGGAAAAACAAGTTGAATGAGACGCCCCATTCCCTTTAGATTTCCTTTTTTTGCAAAGTAGTTAAAGGCGGCATAATCATGAAGGGCTATCATGTTTTTTGTGTTGATTAAATCCGCAGAATCTAGAAGCCAAAGCATGACATTATCTTTTGCTCTTGTTTTAGCTGCAGAAAAAATATGGTAGTTACCTGCTTTTATCATCAGCTGTGTATTTGAGGGGTTATATGTCAAGAAGTGTTCTATTAAAGCGATGTTCCCGGCTTCTGCTAGGCATTTAAACAGGTGGTAGTTATTAAGGCTTAGCATGTCTTGCTGTGTTGCTCGATCCGCAAGCGACAAACAGTGTTTAAGCACCTTGGTCCAGGATAAGTTGGCAGCCATAGTAAATACGCTATACTGTTGAGCTGATAATACGGCACGAACACCGGCCTCGCCTTCCAATCTCATCTGTTTAATAAAAAAATCAAGCATCTGTATAATGATTTGTTCTTTGTCGATTATATTTTTTGAATATTGATATATCTCTGAGGTAAATTCCGCACAAGATTCAAATTCATTTGCTGATATCATGATGCGAATTTCATCGGGAGTTAAATAGGTTGTCAATTGCTTCATCAAGTTAATATTCAGATTTTTTGCTGCATTTCTAAATAAGCCGTAATCTTGATGTCTAATCAAGCGTATGATCTCATCATGTGCAAAAAGGCTTAGTAAGTAATTGAATATCATCGGATTTGAGCGCACTAATATTTGACCATCATCTTTGCAAATAATGGCTTCTACGGATGGTTTATTTATCTGTCCAACGATAGATGATAAGGCGACTAGATTATCCTTAATAATCAGTTCCTTGATTACTTCATTGTTATCATGCCTTATGACTTTTTCCAGTAAATGCTGCTCCAGGGTAAAAAAACAACTGAGCGCCTTCAGCTGATTTTTTTTGATGGCCATGACAAAAGTCGCCTGTAATGCTTTTATCATGGGTTCCGTAGGTTTTTTATTGTTTGCTATGATCTGCAGAATAGGATGCGTTTGATCGTGTATGGCTGCAAAAGGCAGTGCTTTTCGAATACAGTCATTGATACGAGGCGTGTTATCTCTTGATGTTTCAATTAATTCGTCAATTAGCAAGGTATTTCCAACGCTCATTGCTGTTTGGGTTTGCTGAAGTAAACAATGAAATTCACGATTGACGGCTGAGCCACGAACGGTGGAGACCAGATGCTGAAGTAGTTCAAACAATAGTTCATCGTTCAAGGGATTTTCTCTATAAAAAAGGCAGAAAAATAATTTTTTTTCTGCCTTTAATTCAGACATACCATTATGTGTTTGATGCTCTTTTTTTAGAGAACCAATAAATTCAACGATTGTCTCTTGGGGTAGTGTCATCAATTGACAATATGTATCGACAAACGCTTCATCCTTAAAATAAGAATCCCATATGGATTGTGGAATAAGCCGCGCTTGTGGATGCTCCCTTCGCTCAATGTCTGGATTGAATTTCATTTATTTTCACCTACGATAGAAAAAATTGGTAACTTCCGTCGACCGGAGCACATCCCTACGTCGTCCCGAGCGCAGCGAGGGATCTCCTGCGTTGTGGCACTGTGCCATATTCGGAGCTCCCTCGCTGCGCTCGGGATGACGTACCAGGTGGAGAGTTACAAAATACACACATTTTAATCTTTATTTGTTTTGCATGCAATAAAATAATGCATGTTACGCAAGGATTATTGTTCGTGAAGGCCTTTAGTATAAAAAGTGGATTTGTTATCAATATATTGCTATAAAATACGATAATATTTTTTTGATGCGTGGTTTTTTCATGAAAAAAATACACATGGCTTTTACATGTTTTAGGAAGTACAGGTGTCGCCTTCTCGGGCCCTAAGGGCAATACATTGATTGAATAAAGCAAGAGGGAATAGGTATCATGATTGAGTCGAAGGGAGGCCGTTTGAGAACACTGGTGCATGAAGCACCTCCTGTTCAGGTGCTCGGTGTTATTAATGCCTATGCAGCAATGCTTGCTGAAAAAGCAGGGGCTCAAGTGCTTTATTTATCGGGTGCGGGTGTTGCCAATGCGTCTTATGGGCTACCTGATTTGGGCATGACAAACCTCACGGACGTGATGGATGATGTTTGGCGTATTACAGATGCCTCTTCACTCCCCTTATTGGTTGATGTTGATACTGGATGGGGGCACCTCTTTAATATTGCACGAACCGTTCAGCAGATGGAGCGCGCAGGGGTTGCGGCGATACATATTGAAGATCAATTAGCAGCAAAGCGCTGCGGGCATCGTCCTAATAAATCGATTGTTTCAATGCAAGAAATGGGCGATCGCATTAAGGCATGTGTTGATGCACGCGTAGATCCTAATTTTATTATCATGGCAAGGACCGATGCGTATGCGGTAGAAGGCCTACAAGCAGCGCTTGATCGTGTGGCTTATTGTATTGAGCTTGGTGCGGATATGATTTTTCCAGAAGCGTTAACTTCTTTAGAAGAATATCGACGCTTTACCACATCCTGTTCTGTTCCCGTACTTGCCAATATGACTGAGTTTGGTAAAACACCACTGTTTACACGAGACGAATTAAGTGCGGTTGGTGTTGGGTTGATGTTATATCCCCTCAGTGCGTTTCGCGCCATGGCTTATGCTGCTTTTGATACTTATCAAACCATTCTTAGAGAAGGTACACAAACTTCTTTGCTCGAAAGAATGCAAACACGTGACAGTTTATATGACGTACTGAAATACCATGCATTTGAACAGCAACTTGATAAATTCCAGGAGGATAACAACAATGAATAAACAAAAAAGTGGTGGATTAGCAGGGGTTGTTGCAGGACAATCTGCAATTGCTACCGTTGGCCTTGCTGGAAAAGGACTCAATTATCGAGGGTATTCGATTGATGATTTAGCAGCGCATGCAACGTTTGAAGAAGTCGCATATCTTTTGATGCGCGGACGTTTACCGACAGGTGCAGAACTTAAGGATTACACCGATACATTAATAAACCTAAGAACATTACCAGACGCATTAAAAAATGTGTTAAAAGAAATCCCAAAGAACACGCATCCCATGGATGTCCTCAGAACGGGTTGTTCGTTTCTTGGAAACATAGAGCCTGAGCTAGATTTTTCAATGCAGGGTGCTATTGCTGATCGCTTGCTTGCACTCTTTCCTGGCATGCTATGTTTTTGGTATGCGTTTCATGAACAGGGTAAAATCATTGATGAACATACGGATGAACCTACGGTGGGGGGGCATTTTTTAAAGTTACTTCATGGACAAACACCATCTGCTTTAGCGCGCGATATGATGAATGTCTCTCTTATTCTTTACGCTGAACATGAGTTTAATGCATCCACCTTTGCCGCACGTGTAACCGCCGCAACGCTATCGGATTTTTATTCTGCCATTACGTCGGCCATTGGCACATTGCGTGGGCCCTTACATGGGGGCGCAAATGAGGCTGTGATGGCCTTGATTGAACAGTTTACAACGCCTGACACTGCAGAAGCAGGCTTGATGAACATGCTGAATAATAAAGATAAAATCATGGGGTTTGGGCATCGTGTGTATACAACGTGTGATCCGCGTTCAGATATTATTAAGGTGTGGGCTAAAAAATTAGCGGATGCAGCGGGCGAGTCAACATTGTATGCAATTGCCGAGCGTGTAGAGACTGTGATGTGGCGCGAGAAAAAATTGTTTCCTAATCTTGATTTTTATAGTGCGATTGCTTATCACGCGTGTGGTATTCCAACCCCTTTATTTACGCCAGTGTTTGTGATTTCGCGCATTACGGGATGGTCGGCTCATGTGTTTGAGCAACGCGCTGATAATCGCTTGATTCGGCCTACCTCAGACTATATTGGCCCAGAGCCCCGTTCATTTTCACCCATTACAACACGAGGTTGATAGCGATGCATGTCACGGTAGAGAATAATGTAAAACCTGACTATGACGCAGTCATGGTTGATATTGCGGATTATGTTCTTAATACAGAAATTAAGAGTCAAGAAGCCTATGAAACAGCGCGGCTTTGTTTAATGGACACTTTGGGTTGTGGCCTGTTGGCGCTTAATTTTAAAGCGTGCGCGAACGTGTTGGGTCCGGTTGTGCCTGGTGCCTCTTGTACCCCCGGGGCACGCGTTCCAGGAACATCTTATGAACTTGATCCAGTTCAAGCAGCGTTTAACATTGGCACAATGATTCGATGGCTAGATTTTAATGATACCTGGCTTGCGGCAGAGTGGGGGCATCCCTCAGATAATCTCGGTGCTATTTTAGCCGTTACAGATTATGTGAGTCGGGCACGCGGGCGGCATTATTCGATGCACGATGTGTTAACTGCCATGATTCAAGCGCATGAAATTCAGGGCATCTTAGCACTTGAAAACAGTTTCAACCGACGAGGGCTTGATCACGTTATTTTAGTTAAAATAGCCAGTGCGGCTGTTGCCGCTAGGTTATTAGGACTGGATAAAGAAGGCATTCTTCGTACGTTATCTCAGGTTTTTGTTGATGGGCAAAGTTTACGTACGTATCGTCATGCACCCAATGCAGGATCTCGAAAATCATGGGCCGCCGGGGATGCAACATCACGTGCTGTAAGATTGGCTTTGATGGTTGAGGCAGGTGAAATGGGATATCCCAGTGCATTAACCGCACCTCAATGGGGATTTTATGATGTGCTATTTGAGGGCGAGCCTTTTAAGTTTCAGCGTTCTTATGGTAGCTATGTGATGGAGCATGTCTTATTTAAACTCTCATTTCCTGCGGAATTTCACGCGCAAACAGCGGTGGAGTGTGCTGTTAAGTTGCATCCTTTGGTTGCGGATAGATTGGATGACATCAGCAAAATTGAATTGACTACGCATGAATCCGCTATTCGTATTATCAGTAAACAAGGCGTGTTGCATAATCCAGCGGATAGGGATCATTGTTTACAATACATGGTTGCTGTGGCCTTATTAAAGGGTAACTTGATAGCTGAAGATTATAGTGACGACGTCGCGAGTGATCGTCGCATTGATGTGTTGCGTGACAAGATGTTTGTGACAGAGTCATATGATTTTTCAAAGGATTATTATGATCCAGAAAAACGCTCCATTGCTAACAGCATACAACTTGTGTTTAAAGATGGTTCGAAAAGTGAGTGTATTACGGTTGAGTACCCGATTGGGCATCGTCGACGCCGAGCCGAAGGGCTTCCTGTTCTATTGGAGAAATTTAAATCCAACGTATCGTCTCGATTTGATGAACAAAAAACAAATCGGATTATCGATGCTATGCGTGATTTAAAACAATTAGAAGCAATGAGTGTTGTTGACTTTATGGCGCTGTGGTTTATTTATAGTCCCAGACAGATGACTTGATGACAGATTAAGCGCGCTAAACTCGCTGCGCTCAAACAAAGCGCGCTTAACTGTTCATCAAGTTATCTGCCCAGGACCCTCTGGATCTGATAGGATATGAATTATATGATGTCCTATCATTTCACGAAAATCTGGTGTGAGATTGCTTGAAATTGCAATATAGGGTTGATTGGTTTCGTGTTCTCGGAAAAAGCAGACATCCATAATATTATTAGATTTTAATAAGTCAAAACGTCCGGTTTTAATGTCTTTTGTGTCTGCGCCGAAGAGGCTAGTTGCTTTTTCATGGGTTTCTAAAAAATTATTCCAAATATTTAAAAGAACAATAAAATTTTTCTTTCGGTCGATGGCAGCCAATGTTCCGATGTATTTAAGGGTTTCAAAATAATTTTTTGGTAATCGACAGATGACTTTGTATAGATGTCGTATGAGTTGCATCAGGATGTTGATGAGGCGAGATTGACGCGCGGGGGTATTGATGCACGCCAGTTTAATAAGGCTTGGGCATTGCTGGTAAGGATTATTTTTGATCATGTCTTGTTGTATGTTTTTAGAGAGTTCCGTCAGTGTTTGTTGTTGGTTCATTTTCAGTTTGATGGGGTGAGAGGTAAGAAAGCATCCAATCGTTTTGTCATAAATGGGATTGTCACGCGTAGATTTGGTGGTTGTGATGAATAGCGGGTTGTTCTCATCATGAAGGTTGCCGGGATAGCTCGTAAGGGCTTTGCCTAGGGCGGCACAAAGGATGTCGCTGATGGCAAGGTGATGCGCTGAACAATGGTGTTTCAATTGCTCAAATATGGGTTCAGGGAATTTGATATACGTTGAATAATTTAATCCTTTTTTTCTCATGTTTCGAACAACATTGGCTTTTGGGAAGGTTGTTAAGTGTGCATCTTGCAAATAGTCTTTCCAGTGAGCGATGTTTTTATTAAGGCTTGTCATGAGCGTCGATTGTTCTTTCATAATGTAATCTTTAAACTGGGGGCGTTTCGTCTCTGTTGGAGTAGAATGCTTTGAATGCTCCAGATAGTACATTGATAAGTCAGCAAATAGGATGTCAAGGGATGATTCATCACAAACATGGTGGGGCATGGCGATCTGTAATTCGTAACTGTTTTTTCCAGTGCAAAATAAACGTGCCATAAGCATCGGTAATTTTTTATTCCAGGGATAAAAATCAAGCAAATGACTCATGGAGTCTGATAATTCACGTTCTTGTTCAACAGTTGAAAGGTGTGTTAAGTTTTTTTCATATAAATTGAATCGAGATTTTTTTTGTATGGATTGTGTGGGGTAAAATCTCTTTAAGGTTGCCCGTAGAATGTCATTATTTTCAATGAGGGATTCAAATGCTTTGTTGAGGTCAATCATATGGAGTTCACCCTCAATTTTTTTTCGTGCAACGAGATTTAATTTTTTGATTTGAGGTTCGAGTAAACGTGAAATCCAAATTAAAAACTGGAAATCACTTAATGGGATTTTCTTTTGCCGAGGACTGATGGCTTTGAAATGACATTGTGCTTGGTCTTTTTCAGGTGTTTCTTCCAGCATCTTTGCTAAGGTTGCAATGGTTGGTGCTGTGTACAGGGTATTTAGGGTGAGATTTTTATTGAGTTGTTCGTGTATGCATGAGATGAGACGTGCTGCGGATAATGAATGGCCGCCTAACTCAAAAAAATTATCGTGTGTACCAATGCCCGTGAGTTTGAATTCTTTTTCCCAAATGGTGATAAGTGTTTGCTCAAGGGGGGATGAAGGGGGCACATAGGCTTGATGGATGATGTCTTGGGGGGCAGGGAGTGCGTCCAGGTCTAATTTTCCATTG
The DNA here is from genome assembly GCA_947504875.1 of Legionellaceae bacterium. Classification (GTDB taxonomy): domain Bacteria; phylum Pseudomonadota; class Gammaproteobacteria; order Legionellales; family Legionellaceae; genus CANNJI01. The sequence goes on along the minus strand of CANNJI010000002.1, from coordinate 27,116 downwards.
GAGGTATACGGGAGGTGATATACTTCAATAAAGTTGGATGGCATCATGTAGTCTGGTAAATAGCGTGCCAGGTAGTCATGGATTTCTTGTGTTGTGCAGCTTTGCGGTTTTTTTAAAATATAATAGGCCACCAATAAAGGTTCTTGATTTTCGCCAGAAGTTATCATGACGGTTGCTGTGTTGATTGCTGGATGATCAAATAAACAGTGTTCTATTTCACTTAACTCAATTCGATAGCCTCTTCTTTTAATTTGGTTATCCATCCGACCCAGGTACTCGAGGGTTTGATTAGGCAATAGTCGGCATAGATCGCCTGTTTTATACAAGCGATCAGTTTTGTTTTTAGACCAAGGGTGAGGAATAAATTTTTCTTTGGTTAATTCATCTTGGTTTAAATATCCACGCGCAAGGCTCGGGCCACCAAGGTAGAGTTCTCCGGTTTCGCCTTCTGAAACTTGTCGTAGTTTAGAATCGAGCAAATGTGTTGTTGCATTCATTTGCCCAATGGGAATATTCAAATTTAAAGATGCAATGTTATTTTTATCAATGGTGTACTGTAAAACAGCCACCGTTGCTTCTGTTGGGCCATATTCGTTATATAGGGTGTGTTCAGGATACAGTGTAAGCCAATCGATACAACTGTCCTTGTTCAGCGCCTCACCGCCTAAAATAATTTTTTGTAGATCAGGGAGCTTTATTTTTTCAATTTTGACTTGCTGTAGGAGGGCTTTTAAATAGGTTGGTGTAATTTTAATGATATTAATATGATTGGCGTGCATAAAATGAAGATAATCTAATGGATTATTTTTTATAGGGGCATCACAAATCACAAGGGTTAAGTTGAGCGCGAGTGAGACAACCGTTGTGGTTACTGCCATGTCAAAGATGTAATTGGATGAAAAATCAATGCGCTGCGATGGTTTGCAACCACTGTAGCTTGAAAACCATTGGCAATAATGCATCAAGCTTGCATGTTCAATTAAAACCCCTTTAGGCTGACCTGTGGTACCCGAGGTATAAATAACATAGGCTAAGTCATGAGGCGATAAAGGTACATTAAGATTGTTTGAGTCATAAGTATTTAAGTTTTCAAAGGTAGATGCGGTGATGAGCAGCGCTGCTTTACAGTCGTTTAGAATAAAATCAATGCGCTCTTTGGGGTGTGATGGGTCTAAGGGAACATACGCAGCACCTGCTTTCAAAATACCGAGCATGGCAACCAGTAAGTCAATTGAGCGTTCCATACACAGTGCGATTTTGCTTGTTTTCGTGATGCCAGCATGTTTTAAAAAATTAGCAAATTGATTGGCGCGTTGATTAAGCGCTGTGTTTGAAATGGTTCTATCTCCATGGCGCACCGCGGTATGCAATGGACATTGTTCTACTTGTCTTTCAAAAAGTTCGAGTATTGTCTTCTCCAGAATAAGATCCCTTTCTGATAGAGAAAATTTATTCTATCTATTTTTTTGGAGAAGGACCACTTAAAAGTTTAAAAAGAAGAAAAATAAATCAAACAAAAAAAACATCTTGGTCTTTGTTCAAATATGTTGCATTTACCGCTTATTTTGTGTATAATTTATACATTGTGGCTTTCGTTGCTATTTAATAAGGGAGTGTGTGTATGCAGAGCCCTACGGTAAAACCAGCAAATTTTCGAGTGAACAAGTTCACCTTGGGTGGAAAAGAAGTCTTGATCGCTGGCATGGCGCGCCCTAATTATAATGATGAGTATGCAGTGCAAGCTCGTTTAAAGTATCTTCGTGATGTTGAAAATCGAACCGTTTTAATTGGTTTATTTCAAAATAGCTTTGAGGTTCAGGCGAAAGCACAAGGTCTTGAATATCATTTTATTCCTGTTCATGACTTACCTGGAAAAGGTCATCCAATAAGCCCAGAAAGGTATGACAAGATTTATGAAGCAGTTAAAAAGGCGACGAATGAAGGTAAATTGGTGACTATTCACTGTGGCGCTGGAGATGGGCGAACAGGGACGGCACTTGCAAGTCTAAAACTTCGTGAGTTGCTTGAGCAGCAAGCGAGCGTTAACGCGAGTACTTTGGACGACGTCCCAGGAAAAACCGTATCTGTTCATGTGTCTTATGGTGTCGCAAAAAATGTACCTTGCACGCCTTTCGTAAAGCTTGCGGTAGAAGCTGTTCGACAGCAGCGAATTGTGAGTTCGAATGCTGATTTGAGTGGCTCTCACTCCGTCGAGACTGAAAATGACATTGACACATTGATGAATTATGAGGTTCATTTAAGACAAATGATAAAAATAGAGTTGCAAGCTGTTGTTGCACCGGTTGTGGAGCGAGCTCAGGCTGTTGTTGCACCGGTTGTGGAACAAGTTCAGGCTGCTGTTGCCGTACCGGCTGTGTCGCTTAATGATCTTATGCCCAAAAATGTAACTTATTGGGATGCTTTCGTTGCTGTTGTTAGTGTCGTAATACAATGTATCACCCAAATGGTTGCTTATTTGTTTGAAAAATTAGTAGGGACTTTTCAAACTGTTCCTCAACAGCCTTTAGCTGCGGTTGAGCTGAACCAACCGTCATACGGCTTTTTTTCAAACATGAACAAAGAATCACCTGACCTAATACAAGCACCTAAAAAAGATAATAATCAATAGAACCACACATAAACCTGCGGCCCTATGAGATAGGGCTGTATAGAGGAGGAGTTATGCCTAAACAATTTAAATTTTGGTCCGCTCGAAAAGCAGCGTCTGAAGAGACTGCGCCGTACGGATATCGTGAAACGCCCATTCTATTACCATCAGGGCAGTCTGTTATGGTTGCTGGGTTGGCAAAACTTGATTCATCGTTGTCCGCAGAGGAGACCTGCCGGTATTTAAAGGCGCATGATATTGCAATGATTTTTGGAATGCATGTTCTCCGAGCTTATCGTGAGGCTTCACAATCTCATTCAATCAGTTATGTAGCGCTTGATGTGCCTGATTTTACAGCGCCTGGTGTTCAGATTTATGATCAAATTTTTGAAGCACTTATGTCCCAAGCGCGGGCGGGCAAGAAAATTGCAATTCATTGTCATGGCGGGCTTGGTCGCACAGGAACCGTCTTGGCCGCATTAAAGTTACGTGAAATGTCGATGAAAGAATCATTTTATGAGCAGGGAGATGAATTGGATTGTGTTGTCGAGCCCCAGTCTCTATGTACTAAAAATGTACATGAAGCCATTGAGTTTATTAGAAGCATTCCTGGTAGCAAGCATGCAATTGAGGATGAAAGTCAGGTTGAGAGTTTGATTGAATATGAGTCAGTTTTAAACCTCAGACATCTCAATTCTATAGAATCAAATCGTAACGCCAGGTAAAATGAGCCCCCTCTTTCGACTTTAGCGCAGAGCGGGGGCTGTTCTCATCGTTATTTCGGACAAACGTAAATCCTTTTAAGTCCGCTAAATTCGTTGCACTCTGACAGAATGGCGCTTAACTGTCTATCGAGTCATCTGCCCGGAGCTATATCCCCTGCCAATTGAGGAAAGTCCTAAAAAAACAAAATACATTCTTTATTTAACACGAGTGTTGCTTTTTTTGCAAAATGTGCGTACAATAAAACCAGTTTAGTTCAGTTTTTTTAACTAAAGGAGTGTGTGTATGCAGAGTCCTACGGTAAAACCAGCAAATTTTCGAGTGAACAAGTTTACCTTGGGTGGAAAAGAAGTCTTGATCGCTGGTATGGCGCGCCCCAATTATAATGACGAGTATAAAGTGCAAGCTCGTTTAAAGTATCTTCGTGATATTGAAAAACGAACCGTTTTAATTGGTTTATATCAAGATAGCTTTGAGGCTCAGGCGAAAGCACAAGGGCTAGAGTATCATCATATTCCTGTTCATGATTTGCCTGGAAAAGGTCATCCAATAAGCCCAGAAAGGTATGACAAAATATATGAAGTTGTTAAAAGAGCGACGAGAGAAGGTAAACTGGTGACGATTCACTGTGGCGCTGGAGACGGAAGATCAGGGACCGCATTGGCGAGTCTAAAACTTCGAGAACTGCTTGAACAACAAGCCCGTATTAAAGTGATTGCATTGGATGAAATTCCACAAAAAACTGAAGTCGTAAATGTGTCTTTTTTGGGTTCTCAAAATGTGAAGTGCACGAAGTTGGTAAAGCTTGCGGTAGAAGCTGTTCGACAGCAGCGAATCGTGAGTCCAAATTCTGATCCAAGTGGTTCATATTCAGTTGAAACTGAAAACGACATTGATACATTGATGATTTATGAGGCCCATTTAAGACAAAAGATAAAACAAGAGTTGCAAGTTCAGGGACTTAATCCTGCTGCTCCAGGCCCGTTTGTTGCTCCGGCCCCGGTTGTTGCGCCAATTCCGGCTGCTGTGCCTAAAACAGTGACTCATTGGGATGCGTTTGTGGGTCTAGTGAATGCGATAGTAGCGTTTATAAAACAGCTGGTCTCTTATGTTTTTGGACAATCAGGTGCGTCTAAAACGCCTCCAGGAGGGATGGCTATGAACAATTCTTCGCACGGCTTTTTTTCAAACATGCCGCAATCATCTGTGTCTAAGACACCATCAACAAATAACTTGGTGCCTTAATCGATAGAATGGTTCTACGCTTTTAAGTGTGGAACCATCCCCCCATAAGGCTGAATAAAGGAGTTGTTATGTATAGTCAAGTTGACTTTTGGTCTAGAAACCCATCGCCTGTAGCGCTCGCTCCGTATGTTTATCGTGAAACGCCTATTCTATTGCCATCAGGACGGTCGGTTATGGTTGCAGGGTTGGCGAAACTCGATGCGTCGTTATCAGTTGAAGAAACCTGTAAATACTTGAAAGACCGCGGCATTCAAGTGATTTTTGGAATGCATATTCGCCAGTCATATCTTGATGTTTCAGCGAGTCAAGAACTGGTTTATGTCCCCCTTCATGTGCCTGATTTTACAGCCCCTGGCGTTCAGGTTTATGATCAAATTTTTGAAGCGCTTATGTCTCAAGCTCGGGCGGGCAAGAAAATTGCAATTCATTGTCATGGCGGACTTGGTCGAACAGGAACCGTCTTGGCCGCATTAAAGTTACGTGAAATGTCGATGCAAGAAGGCTTTCATTGGGTCGAGGATGATCTCAGTTATTATATACCAGAGCCAGCGGCTTCTTGTAGTGAAAATGTATTTAAGGCCATTGAATTTATTAGAAGCATTCCTGGCAGCGAGTATGCCATTGAGGATGAAAGTCAAATTGCAAGCTTGATAGAATATGAGGCTATATTAAAACAAAGGCATTGCGCGCTTTCTTTTGAATCGTGTATTCCTTCTTAATGAAGCGTGAGGTCCCTGACATGCTTTTGATTGTTTTTTGATCGTGAAGTTTACATTTTTTATAGTTTCGCCTACACTGTAGGCGTTATTTTGTAGATAAACTAATGTTGTGGAGCATATTGTGCCGAATAGTATAGTAGCCGAAAAAAAGCCTGATAATTATCGAGTGAATCGTTTTTATTTGATGAATCGACATCTATCCATTGCGGGAATGGCTCGTCCTGATTATTTTTCAGGTGGGACGGCTATTGGCGAAAAACTCAATTATCTCAACCATACTGAAAAAAGAATGGTGCTTATTGGTTTATTTCACGCAAGTTTTGCAGCACAGGCGGTTGTGAGTGGTCTTGAATATATTCATATACCCGTTGCAGATTTTCAACCTGTTCCTCCCGAAACATATGATAAATTGTATGCTGCCATTAAAAAGGCAACACAAGAGGGTAAGACGGTTACTGTTCATTGCGGTGCAGGTGATGGCCGAACGGGAACAGCGTTATCCGCTTTAAAGTTACGTGAACTACTTGAAAAACAAGCGCTCAATGATATTAACTCACTGGACGAATCACCTGCTCATTCCGCCTTTGCACGTGTTAGTTATCATGGCGTGAAAAATGTGCCGTGCACGCCGCTTGTTAAAGAGGCCATTGATTTGGTGCGAACAGACCGTCTGAGTTTAGATAAAAATGGTGAGCATTCTGTTGAAACTGAAACGGATGTAAAAACCTTATTAACTTATGAAAAACATTTAAGAGCAATGATTAAGAAAGAATTTCTTGAGCGGGTTAAGGCATACGATGGCGCTTGGGACCGATTGGATCAGGTTGCTTTACAATTTGTAGTTCAAGATCTCTCTCGTCGTGATGAGCAAGAAGCGCTTCAAGACGAAATTGAACATATTCATGCGCTTGAGATACAAGCTTTGCAGCAGGCGGTTAATGATTTGGCCTTGCTGGATACAGCAAATCAAGCAAAATCTTCGGTTGAAACGCTTTTATTGGATGAGTTACAGCAGCATATCAATGAGATTCATCATATGGCTGAAGATGATTATGTAACGCAACACAACGTTAATAAACAGTATCGTTCGATGCTTCGAAATTTGGTTGTTGTTTTAAATGAAGCGCGATCTCAGTTTATTAAAGATCATGATGTGAATCGATTTGAAAAAAAGATTAATCAAGCTGTTTTATCGATAAAACAAATCACAACCCCTCCTAAAGGGGGTGTTTGGAATGCTGTGAAGTTATTTTTGAATTCAATCTTAGCTGTTGTGGCAAAAATTGTATTTTATTTTTTTACAAAACAGCAAACGTATCTGTCGCTTGTAAATCAAGCGAGCCATGCGTTGAGTACCAATAACTTAGATCAAAAAATAAAGAAGACGCTACAAGATTTGAGTATTAAAATAAATCATAACGTCCAAAAAAATAAAATCAATAGCACTAAATATAGCAAGATAAATCAAACTTTCTTTATGGGAACGGTTGAGCCCCCGAAGCATTATCGAGAAGCCACCTATTCATTATTGGGTCAATCGGTCAATGTGATTGGATTAGCCGATCTAAATTATTTTGGACAAGACGTTAAAAAAACACTGATCTATCTAAAAAAACAGGGCGTGAGTAAGGTTTTTGGGCTTCAAGCGGAACCTGTTTATTCAACATTAGCGCGTCACTTTGGTGTTGATTATGTCGATGCGACAATTCCTGACTTTACAGCACCCGATATTGCATTATACGACCAAGTGTATGAAGAAATTGAGCAGCAAGCCATTTTAGGCAAGAAAGTAGCAATTCATTGTCATGGAGGGATGGGGCGTACCGGCACGGTATTGGCTGCATTAAAAATACGTGAAATGATGCAAAAAAATCCTCTGTTTTTATTGCCAATGGAAGAGACTTATATTGTTGGTGCTGATTTAGACACCAATTGTAGCAAAATTGTTTATGATGCAGTTGCATATGTGCGCAGCTTACCGGGAAGTGATTTGGCAATTGAGAGCATTGGACAACTTGAAAGTTTATGTGTATATGAGCGTCATTTACGGATTCAAATGAATCAATCCAACGCTTTTTCAGTTTAAGGGGGCTTTATGTTCAGTAAGTGGTGTTGTTTCTTGAGAAAACGAAAAGTATCTGATGCTTCGTCTTCATCATCAGCCTCAGCTTCTTTATCATCCTCTTCTGGGGAAGAATATTATGCTTTTGACGAGGAGGACCGCATGCCCGTTACTTCACCTTTACGCGTGCAGAGAAGAATCCCTGGCGAGTACCGAGAAACGCCACTTATCACACCGCAAGGTCAAGAGATAAACGTTGTTGCATTGGCAAAGCTTAATTATTCACTCTCAACGGATGAGACCTGTGAATTTCTTAAAGCACAGGGCGTTGAAACAATTTTTGGTATGCATATTGAAAAAAATTATATAGAAAGTGCAAGGCGCCATCATTTGAATTACATTGCTTTGCGCGTGCGTGACTTTTCTCCGCCTGGTATTGAAATATATGATCAAATTTATAACGAGTTTATAAAACAAGCTCAACAAGGAAAAAAAATTGCGATTCATTGCTGGGGTGGCATGGGTCGAACAGGCACGGCATTGGTTGCGTTAAAATTATGCGAAATGGCGGCAATGACTGATTCATTTTATTCAAATGATGACTCGTTGTCTTGTACCGTTAGACCTTGCGATACGCCATGTACCGTCAATGTGAAGATTGCAATGGATTATATTCGAAGTATTCGTGGTAGTGAACATGTTATTGAGGATCCATCACAAGTTGAGAGTTTGGTGGAGTATGAGCGCGTTTTAAAAGATAGAGCATTGGCTAACGCCAATGCTTACTTTTCTTAAGTTTTTTTTGGGGTGTCTGCATAAGGCATGGCGTTGAATCTATCGTGTCGGACAGATCACTTGATGAGCAGGTAAGCGCGCTTTGTCTGAGCGTAGCGAGTTTAGCGTGCTTAATCGATCATCAAGTGATCTGTCCGACACGATAGCGCGATCCTAACCTCATTTTATATTTGTTGGCTGATATGTTTTATTGAAATAAGGCAGCTTTGATTCCACAGGGAAAAATTTTTTCAGGCAGTTTAAGGTTTTAAAATTTGATATGCCATATGGCGCATATTTTTCCTTTTGTTTTTTCCAAGTCATACCCTCGCCAGCGTAGTCAATTTCATACCATTCACGTCCTATGATATGTGAGGTGTTGTTATCAAATGCGGGAGCGTTTTTAAACTTATAATATTTAAACTCTGTTATTAAATAGTGCGCCATTTTTTCAGCTTCGCTCTTATTTAAATTCCTCTTATACGTGGCCATAAATAATTCAGTGGTGGTTTTTGGCATTAGAAATTGTAATTTTGACAAATAAAAAAAGTTAAAATGTGTTTGATTTATATAGTGCTCTAGAGATTTTGCTTCTGATTCCTGTAATTTCATTTTGTGAGACGTTTGCTCCACTCTAGTCTGCAAAACCGGACATAATGTACTCCAATCCTTTAATAAATGACATTCTCTACCAATAACAGGATTGGCAGTCAAACAGGTTATAGCAATGGTAATTATTGTATGTAGTTTCATTTTAAATTTTCCGTTTTAAACGCGCTTGCGCCATAATTTTGGTAACAATTTCTTCAATCGAATAGCGTGTTGAATTGAGGTAGGGAATATTTTCCTCCTGGTACATTGCCTCGATGGTATTGATTTCTAGACGGCATTGTTCGGGTGATGCATAGTGGCTTCCTGGTCTTCGTTCGGTGCGAATATGTCCGAGTCGAATGGGATCGATGGTTAAGCCAAAGAGTTTGCTTTTATATGCTTTGAGGCTCTCAGGTAAAGAGCTCAAGTTGAGATCATTATCTGTAAAGGGGTAATTTGCAGCAAGGATCCCAAATTGTAAGGCCATATATAAACAACAGGGTGTTTTTCCACACCGAGACACACCAACTAAAATGATGTCTGCTTCGTCATATCCTTTTGTTTTGATTCCATCGTCATGATTAAGTGCGAAATTAATGGCTTCTATACGTTGATCATAGCTTTTAATATTAGCGACACCATGGGTTCGCCCAACTGTATACGATGATTTAGTGCCAAGCTCTTGTTCCAGTGGATTGATGAATGTACTGAATAAGTCAAGAATACAGGCTTCAGATTGATGTAATCGTGCACGAATATCCGGATTCACAAGGGTAATAAATGCAATGGGCTTTGTTCCGGTTGTCTCATAACAGGATTTGATTTGAGCAACCACGAGATCTGCTTTGTCGAGGGTATCGACATAAGGAATCGTCTGCTTTTCAAATGTGATTTGTTCAAACTGACTCATCAGGCTATCGCCTAAAGATTCTACGGTGATCCCTGTACCATCTGAAATCATGAAAGCATATCGCTTCATGAGGCCTCCATGTTGAGTAACTGTCAGAAACCAGTATATCATGATAGTCTTCGCACTTTCATATGAAAGTTTTTTATGAGCATGACACACACAATGATTCCAAAACGCCAAAGTTTACTTCGCTCAACCTCATTGGTTTCAACCATGACCTTTATTTCTCGAATGCTTGGGTTTGTTCGAGATATGGTGCTCGCACAACTTTTCGGTGCAGAAGCGGGTATGGATGCATTTATTATTGCATTTAAAATCCCTAATTTTATGAGGCGACTCTTTGCTGAAGGAGCCTTTTCACAAGCATTTGTCCCTGTGCTTGCGGAATATCAACAAACACGCTCCAGTGATGATGTGCGTCTATTTATGGCGCGTATTGCAGGCTCTTTAAGTAGTATTTTAACGCTTGTTACTCTTGTTGGAATCATTGCAGCACCAGGTATCGTTTTTGTGTTTGCTCCAGGATTTAGTGAGGATATGACGCGCTCAGTGCTTGCCTCAGAAATGCTCCGTTTAACCATGCCTTATTTAATGCTTGTATCCCTTACGGCGATGGCGGGTGCGGTACTGAATACCTATGGCTATTTTGGCGTGCCAGCTTTTACGCCTGTTTTGTTGAATATTTGTATGATCGTTGCTGCTATTTATGTAAGCCCGCATTTTACAGTTCCTGTTGTAGCCCTTGCCTGGGGTGTTCTTTTTGCTGGGATTGCACAGTTATTGTTTCAGATCCCTTTTCTTTATCACCGAAATTTATTGGTCAAACCGCGTATATTTTTTCGTGATCCAGGTGTGAAACGCGTTTTAAAACTGATGGGGCCTGCTTTATTTGGTGTCTCTATTGCACAACTTAACTTACTGGTTGATACCATTTTCGCATCTTTTTTGACGGTTGGAAGTGTGACGTGGTTGTTTTATACGGATCGTTTAACTGACTTTCCTTTGGGTGTTTTTGGTGTGGCCATTGCCACGGTGATTTTACCTCATTTATCGCGGCGACATGTGGATCAAAACATTGAATATTTTTCTCGTTCATTAGATTGGGGGCTGCGTTTACTTTTATTAATAGGTGTTCCAGCAGGTCTTGGTTTGATGTTCTTTTCTATGCCTATGATTGCGAGTTGTTTTGGTTATGGTAAATTTAATGCACTGGATGTTATGCAAACACAAAAAAGCTTGATAACCCTGGCCTTAGGGGTGCCTGCTTTTATGATGGTGAAGGTTTTAGCCTCAGGCTTTTATGCACGACAAGATATTAAAACACCTGTTAATGCAGGGGTTTGGTCGATGGTTGTCAATACACTCTTATGTTCAATTTTCATTATGCCGCTTGCGCATGCAGGGCTTACCTTAGCGTCTGCATTAGCGGGGTATTTGAATTGTGCTATTTTATGGGTTCGATTGGTTCGTCGAGGATTTTATAAGCCCTGTGCGGGATGGGGGAAGTATTTATTACAATTATTCATCGCAAATGTGTTTATGGTCATTTATCTCTATGCGATGACAGGTGATGTTGCACAATGGATGGATAAGCCTGCTTTAATTCGCTTAAGCTATTTGCTGATGCATGTGTTTGTTGCACTTATGATTTATATTGTGTTTCTGGGTTTGGTCGGCGTTCGTCCAGCGCAGTTTCGTGGACAGCTTAAGGGGAAATAATGCAAGCAACTGATTTTTATAACACAAAAGCAACTGATGAAAAAATCGCGTTGGTTTTGTTAACGATAAATGATTGTTGTGAAACGACACCTGTTCAACAAGCACTTCGAATTCAACAATTTAAAGGCGCGCTGGGTGAGTTTGTTTATGTGGGTGAGACAAAAACTGTTTATGTTGGCGCAGGAGACGGGGCAGCAGACCATTTGGCAATTGCTCAGGTTGTCAATCGTTTACCTTCGGGTATATATTATTCAGAAATGCCTTTGTCTCATGCCGCGATGGTGGTTTGGTCTTTAGCTCAATATCGTTTTGACCGTTATAAGACAGTGGATATCCAACCCCGTTGTTTAAATATTTCATCAACACATTGGCCACGTGTTTGTGCGGAAACCACAGCCATATTTAAAGTACGAGATTTGATTAACGCTCCCCCTAACGTGATGGGCCCTAAGGCACTTGCTGAGGCACTCGGATCGCTGGCGAGCGCCTATGGTGGACAGTTTCAAACCTGTGTTGGTGAAGACCTTTTGCAAGACAATTACCCTGCTATTCATGCGGTTGGTCGTGCGGCAGAAGAGGCACCTCGTTTGGCATCCATGACGTGGGGAAACCCCGCGCATCCTCGTGTAACCTTGGTTGGTAAGGGCGTCTGTTTTGACTCAGGCGGCTTGGATATCAAACCTGCAAGTGGCATGCGATTCATGAAAAAAGATATGGGGGGTGCTGCACATGTCATTGGACTTGCTGAATGGATAATGATGATAAAGCTGCCTATTTATTTAAATGTCCTCATTCCTGCCGTTGAAAATGCCGTTGGTTCGCGCGCTTATAGACCCGGTGATGTTTTAACCATGCGCAACGGATTAACGGTTGAAATTGATAATACTGACGCAGAAGGTCGATTGATACTTGCAGACGCTTTGGTGAAGGCGTGTGAAGAAAAACCAGACTTGCTCATTGACTTTGCAACATTAACGGGTGCTGCTCGGGTGGCTGTTGGCACAGAAATTGCTGCTTTTTTTACAAACAGCGATGAGGTTTCAACCGCATTAAACGCTTCGGCAGCGGCAGTTGATGATTTTGTTTGGCGCCTGCCTTTATTTCGGGGATATGCGCCAATGATCGATTCATTGGTTGCTGATCTGAGTAACTCAGGCGCATCTCCGTATGCAGGGGCTATTACCGCCGCTTTATTTTTAGAGCGCTTTGTTGACGCATCGGTTCCATGGATTCATTTTGATATAATGGCATGGAATGTGGGCAATAAGCCTGGAAAGCCTGATGGCGGAGAGGCCATGGGTATGCGGGCCGTTGCTCATTATTTAATGCATCGATTTGGGTAACCTGCTTATTTTAGATTGAAGGACAGATAATGCGATGGACAGGACAGTTAAGCGTGGTTCTGTCTGAGTGCAACGAGTTTAGCGCGCTTAATCGGCCGTCACATTATCTGTCCTTCAATCTATACCGCCTGCTGTTCTCTGACGAACACGCAGGCTATGATGAAGAAAATGAATCGAGATTATGATATTGAGATATCATTGTGAGAAGTCACAGACGTGTCTTCTTGTGCCACTGTGGCGGCAGCAGCAAATAAACCAAGTGTACTGCTCGTTCCTGTTCTTGGGAAAAAGTTATCTGTAAGTGCTGGGTAGGTTTCTTTTAACTGCCTCAATACACGGGATCTATTATGAGCGACAAAATGCTCTAATAACGCAGTACACGTTTGTTTGATTTGTACAGTTTTCCACGTGCTTTCTAATTGCGCATGTTCATAAATCGCTGTAACAAGCTCACGTGAGCTACGAATACTCTCTTGATAAGCAGGTCTTCTGTATAAAATAGAACAGGCCATTAACGCACGGAACTGAGGTCGATAAAGGTCATCATCTTGCACGAGGTTTTTGAGACTATCAATGATGACAGCGATGCTTTGCTGATCATCAAACATTGGATTACCTGGATTTAGACTCATACTTGCAATCAGCGTTGCGCAGTTGAGCTTATCTCCCGCTAATGACATATGAAAAACACCACGCCAGGCCCCAACGTATTCATCAAGCGCTATCGTTGATATGAGTTCTGGGGCTAATGGGGGGCGTGTTCTTTCGGTTGGTTGGCGCTGCACATAATGCGCATCAAATACTGACATGAGTTCTCTTTTGAGCGGATAGAAAACGTCTGGATCGCCCCTTAAAAGTACAGCCTCTATTGTATATTGCTCATCTATTTTATACATTCGAATATCAATGAGCGCTTCTTTGTCTTCAGCAAGGTAAAATCCTTCGATCCTACCCTTTTTAGGAATGGCATTGAATGTCCAATGGGGCATCGATGCTAATGTGAGCTGGAGTTTGCTGACCAACAGCGCATCTGTTAAACCCTCGACTGTGACCTTGAATGCTCCACGAGTAAAATGGAGATAGTAGCCATCAGTAATAAAATCAAAATTTTCTTTCATCGTGTATCTCACATTAAGTGTTCTATTACAATCTTTGAGGGTTCAAATTGTACACTATTGTTTTTGTTTTAACAATAAATGGGGTCAGTTATGAGGTAATTTAATCAATGTTATGCGTTTTTATCTTAAAATTTTGTGCTTTGTAGGCGCGATAGTGTGCTCGACTGATTTTTTTTTCGTCTTCATTTCCTGCAACAATTTCTAAAATTCGATTAAACTGATGACAGTTTACGGGTATGTTTGTGCTTAAGTTTAAGAGGATATCCGTGATTTGAAGCGCCGTTTCGTCTGTGTGTATTTGGATAGGGGCTGTGCACGGTGCGTTATCAACAACGCGTTGATGGGGAACAAACGAGGTTGAGCTGAATGTCCAAAGGCATTCATCCATTAAAGCTGCCTGATGCTCGTCTTCACAGAGAAGCGCAATATGATGTCCTTTCAAATATGCTTTTTCAAGCAAACGACAGGCAAAGTGTCGTGCAGCCTCTGCCGTGACTTCGTTTAAAAGATAAAAATCAACGTGTGTTTGCGACATGGCGTAATAAGGTAATTAAAAGTGGTACAGGTCGTCCTGTGGCGTTATTTTTCTTGCCGGTATTCCATGCTGTTCCCGCAATATCAAGATGAGCCCATTGAAATTTTTCAGCAAAACGAGAAAGAAAACAGGCGGCTGTAATGCTTCCTGCACTGCGATCAAAACTAGAGTTAATCATATCTGCGAGCGGGCTCTCGAGTGCTTCTTGATAAGCTTCGTCCAGCGGAAGTCGCCAGGCTTTGTCTTCGCTTTCAAGGCCGGCTTTTATAATGAGTTCGGCGAGTTCGTCATGAGGGGTCATGAGCCCACTGGATACTCGTCCTAATGCAATGATGATGGCCCCGGTAAGCGTTGCCATGTCGATTACAAATTTCGGCTTAAATTGTTCGGCATACGTGAGTGCATCTGCAAGAACAAGTCGACCTTCGGCATCGGTATTGATAATTTCAACTGTTTGTCCAGAGAGGGTCTTAATGATGTCGCCAGGTTTTATTGCACCACCACCAGGCATATTTTCCGCACAGGCAAGAAGCCCTATAACATTAATAGGTAAGTTAAGTAAGGCGCATGCTTTGAGTGTCCCCAGTACGCTTGCGGCACCGGCCATATCGTATTTCATTTCATTCATGCCATCCGCTGGTTTTAATGAAATTCCGCCAGAATCAAACGTGATGCCTTTTCCAATCAGCACAATGGGGGCGGCTGATTTTTCAGCACCGCGGTATTGGATTTCAATAAATTGTGGGGGTTGGTGACTGCCTTGTGCAACTGCAAGTAAAGCGCCCATTCCAAGTTTTGTAATTTTTTTCTCATTAAGAATTTTTATTTTCAATGAAGAATGTTGTTTGGTAAGTAGTGTGGCTTGGTGAGCGATATCCGTGGGAGTGCAATGGTTTGCTGGAAGATTAGCCAATGTTCGTGCAAAGTTAATGCCCGATGCAATGGCTTCAGCACTTTTGAGGCCGTCTTGTGTTGCATTAGGCATGAGAAAATTGACGATTTGCAGAGCGTTTTCTTTTATATTTTTAGTTTTAAATTCATTAAGTTGATAGCACGCTGAGTCAACCGCTAAAAGCATTTGTTGAAGTTGCCAATCGGGTTTTTTATCGCTGAGCGCGGGCATCGAGATACAGGTGGTTTGAATGGATTGCTTCAGTAAATTTTGCGTTAGATCAGTAGTTAAATTATTAAGATGTTGAGATGACCACGCGTTTTGTTCTCCACAATGAATCAGTAGCAATCGGCTGTCATTGAGATCGGTATGCCAAATAGAGTCTCCTCTATTTTTTAGTCTTTTTGCAACACGCTGCATCTGTTCGTTGAAAAACGAAGGCATTGCATCGGGAAAAAAACCAAGCACATGAGATTCTGTTGTGCCTAAGCTGAATGTATTGGCAAGTCCATATTGCATGATTGCTTCCTCTGATGTGCAAAAACTGTTATTTTAAACGGAGTATTTGTAGTTTACAAACTTATCTTGGGATTGTATGTGCTAATCTTTCGTTATTTAGCAAAAGAAGTTTTCGTTACATTGGTTGCATTGACCAGCATATCGTTACTTATTGTATTGAGCAATCAGTTTGTTCAGTATTTAACGAGAGCTGCCAATGGTCAAATTCCAGGTATATTCGTATTAAAGTTGATGATGCTAGAGCTTCCAAATTTAATGGGTCTTTTGTTACCCCTTGGATTTTATTTGGCAGTGTTGATTGCCTACGGCCGACTCTATGCAGACAGTGAAATGGTCGTTTTACACGGATGCGGTTACGGACCTCGTCAACTCATGAAACATACGTTTATCATGGCGAGCATGCTGTCTGTTTTTGTGCTTATCATCATGTTGTGGCTTAGTCCTTTTATTGCAACAGAACGTGCCATCTTGTTACGTACCACAGGGGTTCAAATCTTAATAAAAACCATTGTTCCTGCTCATTTTCGTTCAGTTGCCAATGGTCGAGATGTATTTTATGTTCAATCAATGAATCGACAACATACAGAAGCCAATGGCGTATTTTTAGCGCGTCTTATTGATAAAGCAGATAAGAAAGAATGGGATGTGGTTTGGGCAGAAAAAGCTTATGCAAAAACAGATCATAAAACAGATGAAGACTATGTTGTTTTTGAAAAAGGAAAGGTCTATGAGGGTTTGCCTGGTCGTGCGGATTATCGCGTAATTCATTTTGACCAGTATGAGGCACGCTTACCACACCCTATGACCACACTAAAAAAAGAGGATCTGCGTGTGTTGCCAACAGCAAATTTGTGGCCAATTAATAACCCGGATCGGCTAAAAGCCGCTGAAATACAATGGCGTCTTTCTATTCCGTTAATGGTTTTGGTCTTAACCTGCGTTGCTGTGCCGCTGAGCCGCGTGAATCCGCGTGCGGGAAAATTTGCAAAACTTTTACCCGCAATGATTATTTATGTTCTCTATGCGAATTTTATGTTTATTGCGCGCGATTGGGTTGTTATGGGTAAAGTGCCTGTTTGGCTCGGCGTATGGTGGGTTCATGGGCTTGTGGTGTTGATTGGTATTGCGTTGATATGGCGAAATCAAACGAGGCCTGCATGAAATTATTGGATCGATACATTGCAAAAACAATACTCACTGCCATTGGGTTAGTGACCTTAATGTTGGTTGGTTTACATGTATTTATATTGTTTGTAAATCAAATGGATGATTTAGGTAAAGGAGATTATGGTATTTGGCAAGCTGCCTTGGTTGTCATGTTGGATGTGCCTTATCAAATATACCTTTTTTTTCCTGTAGCAAGTTTATTGGGATGTCTGGTGGGCTTGGGCTCCATGGCGGGCCATCGTGAACTCATTGTGATGCGAGCTTCGGGTGTTTCTATTGCGCGGATCACTTATGCGGTTGTTAAAGCTGCGTTATTACTGATTTTTGTTGTGACCTTGCTTGGTGAAACCATTGTTCCGTCCCTTTCTATGCTTGCAAAAAATAAGAAGATGCAAGCATTAAGTGGGGGGCAATCGGTAAGAACGGCCGAAGGGGTTTGGTTTAGGCAAGACAATGATTTTGTCATGATCAACCAAGTGTTGTCGGGCTATCGTTTACGCGGGGTATATCAATTTCATTTCGATGCGCGTCATCATTTAAAATTCACACGACATATTGGTGAAGTTGATTACAGGAATGGCCAATGGATAGCAACAACCATTGAAGAAACACAATTAGGCGAGGGAAAAACAAAAGCGCTTAAAAGAGAACGGCTTTTATGGGATGTTCGATTAAATCCAGAACTTTTACGGGTGAGTCAGGAGGGGCCTGATGAAATGAATTTATACGCGTTGCACCGTTCATTTTATTCAGCGCGGGAGCAACTTTCATTTACTTATCAGCTGTCCTATTGGCAACGTTTGATTCAACCGCTCACAACAATGGTGATGATGGTTCTGGCTATTCCGTTTATTTTTGGACCACTTCGTTCATCCACCATGGGCACAAAATTACTCATCGGTGCGTCGATTGGTTTTGGGTTTCATATGATTAATCAATTTTTTGGCCCAGTATGTCAGGTTTTTCAATGGTCACCTGAAGTCGCAGCCTTTGCGCCAACGCTTGTATTCGCTGTGCTAGGTCTTTATCTCATGCGTAGGGTTAATTAATCGATACCAATCGGCCATCTAAAATAGTTAAGGTGATCAGTGGTTGGTACCTATCTGCCTGGTAATACCAAATTTCAGGGTTCTTTTGGCTTTTAATCGGCTTGTCAATATAGGTTTGATTGATACTACCTGGGCTGCCACAATTGGCATACACTTTATCAATCGGGTCATTCATTTGGATGGCCACATTTTTACACAAGCTCGTGGCGTTATTGCTTGATCCTTGAACATTAATTCCCGACACTTTGTTATCAATGATATCTACTTGTAAGGTTAAACCGAGGGAGCCACTTGGCAGTGACCACATTTTATAAACACTGTTGTAACCGCTAAAAACAGCGCCCGTGTTTAAATTGGTATAGATAAGTTGTATGACGGGAACTTTTTCTGTCAGCGGCGTTTTTGATTCTTGTTTTGCGGTGGCGATTCCACAGGCTTTGACTACTTCTTGAGTTGTCATCCCTACTTTAATATAGCCTTGATTGCCTGGGCAATAGATGCTTTGAACACCAAATGAAGTCAGTGGGAGCAGTGCTAAAAAAATTGAGGTGATTTGTTTACTCAATGAATTCATGATATGACCCAACGTTGATTTGTATTCTTATTCACAGTATAGCCCAAGGACTTGAATTTAGCGCGCTTGAGCTTTTTATGGCTTTGCGTGCGAAAAACAGTTGCCACCTTGTTTTTTAGCCACATACATGGCTTCATCTGCTAATTTAATCAACGTTTTTTTCATCAAATGTATCAGATTCATTGATACTAATACCGATACTGCTCGACAATTGATAGGTGTGTTGGTCGATTAATATGGGTTCATTACATGCTTTTAATATAATTTGACCTGATTGATTACTTAAAATAGCGGCCTCTGGAATTAAATCTAAAAAAGATGCAAACCGATCTGATTTCAAGAAAGAGTACGACCATTGTCTATTATTTGTATCTTCAATGAGTTGTTTTGTGTTGTCAGTCATGTTAGGGATTTTCCAAAACCTATCGAGATGAGCTTGTAGTTTTACATATTTAACTTACAAATAAAACATTTCACGTAACCCCCCACCCCATACGTCATCCTTCGCTGCGCGAGGGATCTCAGAATACGTCACAGTGCCACATCGTAGAAGATTCCTCGCTGTGCTCGGAAAGACGTGGGGCGTTACCCTTTCACTTGATGTCGAGCAAAGGAAAAGAAAATAAAATAATGCACATTAAGCTAATTTTATGATACTATAGGTCTCGGAAAATACATTTTGAGTGGAAGGGCTTTATGAATTTAGATGCATTTATGATGGAAATTCGAAATCCAGTGATGAATCAACGCAATCTAAGTGCCATTTTCTTGGCTGCAGATGCAGACGAACAATCTCGTATTATTGAAGCATTGCCTGGT
Organism: Legionellaceae bacterium; assembly: GCA_947504875.1. Lineage (GTDB taxonomy): Bacteria > Pseudomonadota > Gammaproteobacteria > Legionellales > Legionellaceae > CANNJI01. Next base: position 7,749 of record CANNJI010000002.1, on the reverse strand, counting down.
ATAGCGATGGATTTGGTTCATGTTGGAGATGGGGCTCGCTTAGTTCAGGTCCTGAGTATTTTTGTGGATTTCTCAGAGCGGGTTTTTGTTCTTTATCGGGGCGATGCGTTAGCGTTGTATTGGAAAGAGCAGGCTGTCTCACTGTTGTTATATCAGCGAGTTATATCCCAAAAAGTCGGGGGATTTCATGACATGCTTCATAGGCCTTGTCATCTGGAGCCTGAGTTTTTTTACCAGTCATTTGGCAAAATTATAAAAATGTTGCTAGAAACCGACTCTATAAATTTGAGTCAAATTAAAAATGAGTATGGCACTTTTATTTTAAGTTCAATTATCCAGCGATATCCCGATTTATTTCACTTGGCACTTAAGCGTGGAGTTAATGTTAATGGAGTGGCCCGAGCCCCCTTGAATGATCTACTACCTTCTTCTCTTCCTACAATGCATCGATCACGCAGAACCGTTCCATTACGGTCGACTGATGAGACGGTACATGACCTTATTTTTGTTGAGGCTGAACGACTCCATCCGCTGATGGCGTGCATAATACAGATAGGGCATGATCCTTTGAATGCTCAACTTAGAGAAATTTTGTATGTGTTATTAAATCATCCTGATCTTGAGCTTGATATACCTTTACGTATGCATCCACCGCTTGAGATTGCACGTCATTTGGGTGTATTTGATGTGTTAAACGAAGTGATGCTATTGCCGACAATTAAAACGGTTCAAGATAATTTTATAATGCGCAATTTTTACAGCGAAAATACAAGGTTTTCGTTGTATCCTTATGCTTATGGCTTGTTGCGTCAAGAGGTGTTAGGCGATGGTGATTGTCTATATCATGCAATAGCTTTGCATACAGATAGAACGGCAAACGATTTACGGCTTGCTGCTGCCGATTATATCGAGGCGGGCCATTTGAATGAATTTTTACCCCAAGCACATACACAATATAGTTATGCAGCAGCGGTCCGAGAGGGTCAATGGGGAGATCATCTTGAAATTACAGCCTTAATGCATATTCTAGGTCGGCCGATTGTTGTTTTACATGAGAATGGCACGCGTCCAACCATGCCTGCGCAGATGGGGAATTTTCCTGGAGAGCCTATTTTTTTATCGTATAATGGCATTGATCATTACACGGGATTGGTCCCGAGCAGAGGGTATGAGTCGCGAGACATTTTAAGCACAATGTTTCCGTTACTGGAGCGTGTTCGTCGGCTACCAGGGGATCTTAAAATGTATATGTTTAGTTTCTTTTCTCAACCAGAGCAAGTATTACTTTTGGGTAATCATGAATTAGATGCAGCGTGTGATGAATTTGTGCATTCAATCTTGAATCCTTCTAAAAAGAGAAAAAGATCTGAGTCTCAAAGTGATAGTGACACTGATGGAGCAGGGCCTTCAGAGCCAAAGAGATGACTTGACGGCCCATCAAGGATCGTGCTCGAAATAACTTCGTATTCTTAAAGGAGGTTCTGTTTGAGCATAGCGAGTTTAGCTCGTTTAAGAATACGAAGTTATTTCGAGCACGATCCTATAGTCCCGGACAGATGACTTGATGACAGATTAAGCGCGCTAAACTCGCTGCGCTCAAACAAAGCGCGCTTAACTGCTCATCAAGTCATCTGTCCGGCACGGACGTTATCAATGGGTTGGTAAATAAGCTGAAATAAACAAGGTAATTGTTTTTAACAAGACAATAAGAATGAGTGGCGATAAATCAAGCCCTGCAATAGAGGGAATAATCCGACGAATGGGTGCCATAAGGGGTTCTGTGAACTGAACACTTAAATAATGGAGCGGATGCTGCCAGTTTGGCTTAACCCAGCTGATAACAACCCTAATCAGGACTGCATAAAACAATAAATCACAAGGCTCACGAACCAGATCTGCCATAGCAAACAGCAAAACCGCAATCCATGGAAATGAAAAACCAAAGGAAAGCAGGGCAAAAGTAGAGTATTTAAGCAATTCAATGACAAAAATAGTGAGCAGTGTTGCCATATCGTAGCGTTGAATTTTAATATGGAACGTTGAAAGTAGCCTATTGATAGGCAATATAATCGGATTCGTGACATTGAAAATAGGCGCTGCTGCAGGATGAAGTGCACTGACACAGAAGAATTTAAGTGCAAATCTTATCCATAAAATAAAAATAAGCGAACCGAAAATAAATGTAGATAAAAAATAAGCAATGCTAATGAATCCGGCCATGTGAATACCTGTAACTATCAAAAAAAATAGAATGTTAACCTAATTTATTAGGCTTGTATCCTAAAAATTCCACGTCCTATTCTAATCAAGGTGCTTCCGGCAAGAATCGCTGATTCAAAATCGTCACTCATCCCCATGGATAACTGATCAAGATGAATCGCAAGGGTTGCGTTGATTTGCTCTTGGAGTTGATGAAGGCGTGTAAAGCTATTGAATTGTTCTGTTTTATTTAATGATTGTTTTGGGATGGCCATAAGACCCAGTAAATGCAAGTTGGGAAGATCTCGTGTTTTTTTTACAAGTTCAAGTGTATTGCTTAAGGACACGCCTGATTTTGTTGTTTCATCATCAATATTCACTTGGATAAAAACATCAAGTGGAGGGCGCTGGTTACCTCGAAAAGTATTGAGTTGAATTGCGATTTTTTCTCGATCAACGCCGTGTATGCAATCAAAGTGAGTGGCAAGATCTTTGGTTTTATTGCTTTGAATGGGGCCAATAAAATGCCAATGAATCCCAAGGTCACAGAGCAGTGTTTTTTTTTCTAAGGCTTCTTGTAAATAACTTTCTCCGAAATGATGAATCCCAGCATCGTAAGCTTTTTTGATAGAGGCGACAGATTGGCCTTTGCTCACAGCAAGTAAGAGCACAGTCTTTGGGTCGCGTGCGCATTGCTGCGCACTACGGATTATTTGAGTTTGAATTGAGTTGATTTGTGTTTCTATGCTCATGCAGCAACACTGTTCTTTTGATACGTGATCAGTTGATTAATCCCTGCTTCGGCTAAATTAAGCATGTCATTGAGTTGAACGCGTGTAAAGCTGCGATCTTCGGCGGTTCCTTGGATCTCAATAAAGTGGCCTGCTTCATTCATGACAACATTCATATCGGTTTCTGCGAGTACATCTTCGGCATAATCCAGATCAAGTACAGCTTGACCACGATAAACACCCACAGATACAGCGCCGATAAAATTAAACGCGGGGACTTTACGTATTTTTTCATGATTAACCATCCATTGGATGGCATCATACAGCGCGATACAAGCACCTGTGATTGAGGCTGTACGTGTTCCACCATCGGCTTGAAGTACATCACAGTCAATTGTAATGGTGGTTTCAGGAATCGATTTTAAGTCAACACATGTTCTTAAGGAGCGACCAATCAGTCGTTGAATTTCGAGTGTTCTGCCGCCTTGTTTGCCTTTGCTTGCCTCGCGTTCATTGCGACTATGGGTTGCGCGGGGCAACATGCCATATTCAGCAGTTATCCAACCTTGATTTTTTCCTTTGATAAATCGAGGAACACCATCAACCACAGAAGCTGTACATAGAACTCGTGTTTGACCAAATTCAATCAGTACAGAGCCTTCCGCATGCTGTGTGAATTGTCGTGTTATTTTAATATCTCTGAGCTGATTGGTTTCGCGATGACTGGGCCGCATGGTACTATCCTTAATTGAAAAAGGGTAAGTATAAGAGAGAGGGGTATGGTAGAGCAATCTCTTGGGAGCCTGTTTATTGTGGCAGCCCCATCCGGAGGCGGAAAAACGAGTTTAGTTAAGCGATTGGTCAGTGAGTTGACGCAGATTGAAGTGTCTATTTCGCATACAACGCGTGAAAAACGTGCTGGTGAAGTGCAGGGTGTTCATTATTTTTATGTTACTGATGCACAGTTTGCCGATATGGTCGATAAAAACCTTTTTATTGAGCATGCTGTTGTGTTTGATCATTTATATGGTACATCTCATCTTCAAATTGAAGAGCGGTTGCGTAAAGGTATTGATGTTGTTCTTGATATTGATTGGCAGGGTGCTGCACAAATTAAGCTGCTTTTTCCTGATGCCGTTAGTATTTTCGTATTGCCACCATCGTTGGCTATTTTAAAAAAACGCTTGATGGATAGGCAAAGAGATAATGAGGCTGTGATAGAACAACGGATGCAGCGTGCGCGTGATGAGCTGGGTCATTACAATGAGTTTGATTATCTCATTGTTAATGATGACTTTGATAAGGCATCGGAAGAATTGAAAACAATTGTAGTCGCTCATCGCTTATTGTTACCCCGACAAATCCATGTACAGCGGGAATTACTATCTTTTTTGCTCAAATAAGCTTAAAATGGTCTATTTTTCTTGGGAGAGGTTTTATGGCACGTGTAACCGTAGAAGATTGCTTAGAACATGTGGAAAATCGATTTGAATTAGTCATGGTTGCATCTAAGCGTGCGCGTGAGATTGCTGTTCGTGGTGCTCAGCCTATGGTAGAGTGGGAGAACGATAAGCCAACAGTTGTTGCTTTACGTGAAATCGCTGAAGGATTTGTTGGGCCTGATATTTTGGAAGAAGATTAAGTATAGTGCCGGACAGAATACATGATAGTTATGTATTCTGCCCGCCATATAAGTTCGGGCGAATAAAGATAATTAAGGGAGCTAATGTGAGCTACTTTGAAGCATTGCATGAAGAACTCATGCATTATCTTGAGCCACAGCAAATAGAAAAATGTCATCAAGCATATCTTGTGGCATTCAGAGGGCATCAAGGACAGATGCGTCGTTCCGGCGAGCCTTATATTACCCATCCTGTTGCCGCCGCATTAATTCTTGCTAAAATGCGGCTTGACCATCAAACGATTATGGCAACTTTACTGCACGATGTGGTTGAAGATACATCTGTTAGTCAAGAAGATTTAATTCGGGACTTTGGTCCTGATGTAACAGCTTTGGTGGATGGCGTTACCAAGCTTACGAAAATAAAATTTGAATCGCGCGCAGAAGCTCAGGCAGAAAACTTTAGAAAAATGGTACTTGCGATGGTTAAAGATATTCGCGTTATCATGGTTAAACTGGCTGATCGCTTACATAATATGCAAACGCTAGGCGCAATGCCTACCGCCAAAAGGCGCAGAATTGCAATTGAAACCTTAGAAATTTATGCACCAATTGCCAATCGCCTTGGCATGCATGCGCTGTATACAGGTCTTGAGGATTTAGGGTTTAAAGCATTATATCCCATGCGGTACCGAGCGATTAAGTCTGTCGTTGAAAAAGCGCGCGGCAATCGCTCGGAGTTAACGCAAAAAATCGAACATGATCTTACCAAAGCGCTTGAAAAATTAAATATTCCTTTTGAACATGTTTTTGGGCGACAAAAACATTTATACAGCGTTTATCGCAAAATGAAATTAAAAAAAGCGCCATTCTCGGAAATAATCGACGTTTTTGCTTTTAGAGTTATTACGCAAGATATTGACGCATGTTACCGTGTTTTGGGCGCATTGCATCGGACGTACAAGCCTGTTCCTCAGCGTTTTAAAGATTATATCGGAATACCTAAAGTGAATGGTTACCAGTCTTTACATACGACGTTATTTGGTCCTTATGGTGTGCCATTAGAGGTTCAAATCAGAACCCCTGATATGGACAAAGTTGCTGATAATGGGGTCGCTGCGCATTGGCTTTATAAATCATCTGGAGTCGAAGTTAATGAAGCTCAATTGCGTGCACGGGAATGGGTTCAACGGTTGTTAGAGCTGCAACATAGCACCGGTGATTCTTTAGAGTTTATTGAAAACGTTAAAATTGATTTATTCCCTGATGAAGTATACGTATTTACGCCGAAGGGTCATATCATGGAGTTGCCCAAGGGGGCAACTCCGGTTGATTTTGCATATACTGTGCATTCAGATATTGGTAATCGTTGTGTTGCTGCAAAAGTAAATCGCCGTTTGGTGCCCTTAAGTATCCCATTAACGAATGGTCAAACGGTTGAAATTGTTACGTCTCCTAGTGCACATCCCAATCCATCATGGCTCAATTTTGTTGTTACCGGTAAAGCAAAAAGTAATATTCGCAATTTCCTTAAAGGTCAGCATCATGCGGAATCCATTCAAATGGGTAAGCGCTTACTTGAGCAGTCTTTCGCGGAGCTTGCCAGTGATTATTTAAAAATTCCTCCTGAGAGTATGCAGGCTTTACTCACCGATTTGCATTATAAATCCGTGGATGATTTGCTCTATGCGATTGGAATCGGCAACGAAATGCCCATGGTTATAGCCAAAAGGTTGGTTTTGACCCAGGATGGATCAGCACTAGAAAAAACGTCTGACGAAAGACCTTTAGCGATTAAGGGTACTGAAGGCATGGTGGTTCATTTTGCTGAATGTTGTCAGCCCATTCCAGGGGATAATATTGTTGGTCGCTTTCAGCAAGGTCGTGGTATTTTGGTTCATGCCAGCGATTGCCCAACCATTCATCAAGGGCGTAGCAGTGCTCAACAATTTATTTCGATGCGTTGGGATGAGCATGTTCAAGGTGAGTTTTGGGTTGATATTACCGTTGAGGTTGCAAATAAACGGGGGGTATTAGCCTCGCTTGCAACCGCAATTGCAGAAGCCGAATCAAATATTGGTAATATTAATGTCGATCCGCGAGATGGGCGTCATAATGCAGTTACTTTTTCAATCAGTGTGTCTGACAGGTCACATTTAGCGCGCATTATGCGTCGATTAAGGGCCAATCCTGTGGTATCTAGACTTTACAGAAAGCAACAAGGAGATTAACCCCAGTGCAAGTTATTTATACAGACAAAGCGCCTGCTGCCATTGGAACGTATAGTCAAGCAATACGTGTTGGAAATACAGTCTATTTATCGGGTCAAATACCGCTCGATCCAATATCGATGCTGCTGTGTAGCCCGGACATTGAGCCTCAAATTAAGCAAGTTCTGATTAATTTAGCTGCTGTTTGTGAGGCCGCGGGCGGATCATTGGCTCACATTGTAAAGTTAACGGTGTATTTAACCGACCTAAGCCATTTTTCGTTGATAAACGAAGCCATGGCTGTTTATTTTAAGGCGCCTTATCCTGCAAGAGTGGCCCTTGGTGCTGCGGCTTTGCCTCGTGGGGCATTGGTTGAAATGGATGCTATCATGGTTATATAAAAGGAAAAGTCATGGGCTCACTATTGGTTTTTTCAGTTTTGTTTGCAGTGGTTATGTTATTTTCATCAGAGTTTTTAACGATTGCAAAAAAAATGCGCGACACCCCTTGGATCTGTTTACTTTTACCGCTTTTGTTGATGTCTTGGTTCTTCACCAGATATGCTTTGGTTATTCAGCTTTGTTTGTTAATAGCGCAAGATACCCTACGCCACTTGATCATGCAGGGCATAACATTCCTTCCTTTTCAGTTAGGCGCATCTGCAATTGTTACTGTTTTTTATTTGATGCTGCTTTCTTTTGTCCCGGTATATATTGTTTACTGGCTTATAAATCCGAATAAATATCAAAAATCGTTGTATTGGGTTACTCGACTTTACCCGATGATTTGGATTTTTTGGGTGATGGTTATCATGGGTTGATTCGGTTATGAAGAAGAAATTCGAGCGCTGAGTATTTTAAAGCCTGTGTGTAGCGAATTGTTAAAAAAATAAAAAAATTACAATTTATTTTTAAGTTTCACTACCTCATCTTGAGATAAGCCAGTAAATTTACTAATTTTATCTAATGGTTCATTATCTATTAGCATG
>CANNJI010000001.1 GCA_947504875.1 Legionellaceae bacterium | reverse complement strand
GTGGATAAAAAAGCAGTAGAGGCGCGCTTTGTCGCGCAAATGAGTCATTTGACCTTAACGGATGCTGAACTAACCGAAAAAACCATGCGATTTGGTCAAGCATTAAAAGGTGCTTTGAATGAGTATGCCGTGACGAATCAAGTCATTATTTTGGATGCATCGACTGTGCTTGCGGGTCGTCGTGATGTAACGCCGAGTATCTTAAGCTTGGTGGCGACGAATATGCGTAGTCTTAAGTGATGAGCGCGAAACGGTTCACAACCGCGTTGATGCTTTGTGTTTTATGTGAGTTTACTCATGCGACCAATTTAGGTGTGGTTGGTGAGACATTCCCTATTTCGGAGTTGAGTTTCATGAAGTTGATTGAATCGCGGTTAAATGCGCTTGTTAAATCAGGCGAGATGGCCGCCATTGAAAAACGGTGGGTATCGCGCGTGTCCGATCACGCTAATCGTCCAACGCCGGTTGGATTGAAACGCGCTACCAAAAACAACACGTATCGATATACGCCTGTCATTATGTTGTCTCAAGATATTCTTGATACGGATGGCCATGTGTTATGGGCAAAAGGCACACGTGTGAATGCATTGGAGCGCATGTCAACCTATCAACCCCATTGGTTATTGTTGGATGCGGATGATCTGGCACAGGTGCGTTGGGCGAAGCGTATGTTACGTCGACATGTCGATGCTAAAGTGATTTTAACCGGTGGTGAAGTGGGCAAGATAGAGCAGGAATTAAACCATCCTATTTATTTCGATCAAGCAGGTCGAATTAGCCATCAATTAGGAATCAGGCGCGTGCCCGCACTTGTGTCACGCGAGGGCAATGCTTTACGTATTATGGAAGTTGTGATTAGTGAGGACGGTTCATCATGAAGCGCATCCTCGCAGGACTTTTATTTTTAATCACGAATACTGTCTATAGTGCGCAATGCACAGGCCATTTCCTGAACCCAATCACCGATGTTTGCTGGCGGTGTTTATTTCCGTTATCCATTGGACGAACAAGTGTTGTGAATTCTCAGTTGCCTGATACGGAAAATGCTGCAAGTCCTATTGGTGTTTGTCCGATGACCGTGGGCTCGCGCGTTGGACTTAATATCGGTTATTGGGAACCCATGGCATTGGTTGATGTGACAGATACGCCGTATTGCCTTGTTAATTTAGGCGGGCATCGTCTGCCATTAGGCACACAAAGTCGTCGAGGTGGACGACATGTCGTGGGTATTAGTGAAACACACGCATTTTTCCATGTGCATTGGTACAAATACCCGTTGATTGCCTGGCTCAATTTGATAACCAGTGCTGGTTGTCAGCAAGGTGGTGATTTTGATATCGCCTATCTTACTGAATTGGATCCAACGTGGAATGATTCAGAAATGAGCTTCGTTCTCAACCCTGAAGCCACCTTGTTTGGTAATCCATTAGCGGCAAGCGCCTGTGCTGCCGATAGTTTATCGTCTTCATTACGAAATCAACCCATAGATAGCCTGTTTTGGTGTGCGGGCGCACAAGGTAGCCATTATCCATTAACAGGACACGTGAATGCACCGCTATCACCTGTGCAAACAGCACTTCTTTTAGCCGAGCGCATGAATTACAAATTGCATCGCGATCCACCGTTGATTACCGATTCAAGCGGCAAGTCGCCTTGTCGCGAACTGCATTTACCGGTGCTTCCAAAGTCACGTTATCGCTATGAGATGGTGAATCAGGTGGCTGATGGCAAGCATTGCTATCCATCAGGGCACACGACGCTTGATTGGGAAACCAACAAAATCAAACCGCATACGCCTGACCAATATGGGTTTTTAGTCTGGAGGAAACGAAATTGCGTATTTTAGGCAAAGCTTTAGTGATCTTAATGGGTTTATGTATGTCGTGTGTGTCCATGGCGAATACGTATGTATTTGTGAGTTTTTCCATGCCTGAAACGTTGATGATTGAAACGTTACAAGAGTGTGAACGACTACATATTCCGGCTATCTTAAATGGTTTGTATCAAAACTCCATGCCGGAAACTGCAAAACAGATCTTGGCGCTATCTAATCAGATACCTAATCTATCGTTGCAAATTGATCCTACCGCATTTGAACGCTTTAACATCCATCAAGTACCGGCTTTAGTGGTAGCACGAGGCAATTGTTTTGATGTGATTTATGGAACCTTGCCGCTGGCTGAAGGTTTGGATCGTATAAAACGCAAAGGCGAATGCAAGGATGATGTGCAATGAAGGCACTTTTATTGCTCTTGTTATTGGCAAATAGTGCGCCTCACGCCAATCCTTCGACGGATACTGCAATCGCCGCCAGAACACAAGCGATGCAATCCATGCAAGCCTTTCACCCACAGGATGTTATCTCTAACTTTACGCCAACACCGCGTGAATCGAGTTTGCAGCCGAATGTGAGTGGTAACGATAAATTATTACAACAAGAAGCAAACGTGCGTATCAATCAAGAAGAGACCGCACGGTTTGTGATAACTGAAGAACAACATAGAGCCAAAATAACACCGAACCCAACGGAAATCGCAGCGGCTTCCCGTTTGATAGAGAACAGTGAGGCGCAAACGCCTGCGGTGGGTTGCGCTGATGGTAAATGTGATCTCACTACATCTGATGTGAGTGATGATATCAATGAAGGCCTGAGCCGATTAGGTGCTGTTGCAGGTACGGCCCAAGAGGTGGCGGCCAATCAAGTCCAAAGTCAACAACCTGCCATTTTTAGAGGTTCGATGCAGGAATGTGAAAAATACATGTTTGGTCTGCGTGATTGCTGTACCGATGATGGCTTTTTAGAGGGCATTATCCATTGCCCACGTGAGTTGCAAATTTTGCAGCATGCGAAAAATGAACATCGGGTAGTGTATGTGGGCCATTACAAACCCCACCGCTTCAGTACTACACGTTATCGGTTTTGCGTTTTCCCAACCAAGCTTGCGGGAATTGTGCAAATTCAAGGACGTTTTGCGCAATTGGGTATTGGATTTGGCAGCGTATGGCATCCTGATTGTCGTGGTGTCACGCCAGAGGAACTTGAGCGCATTAATTTTAACGCACTTGATTTAAATGCAATGGTGGCAGAGCTCGTTGGCAAAAAGAATGTACCACAAAACGCAGCAATGGATGCGGCCAACGTGGCCCATGTTAATGCCATGCATGATAAGGGGCGCGCGCATGATTAAGCGATTGTTACTCTTAAGCCTCATTGTGATGACGCAAAGCCTTTATGCCGAAACACCGGCCGGATTTCTTTGGTATAACGTACCTAAGGTTGAACATCAACAGAAGCACCCAGGGGTAGCGTTTCATCAATTAAGTTACACGGATAAAGATGCCGTATTACGTTTTTACACCATGGAAGCCCTGCATAAAGTACGCTTTACGCATAAGCTCGAAGATGAACGGGTATTTTTAGCCCTACAAGATTATTGGTTGCGTGAGGCATCACTTCATGGGCGCATAAACCAACAAGCATTATTGCAATATCCAGAATATGATTTCTCGGTGACGCATCCCACCTCAAATTTAGGCACAAAATTACAGGATTCTATCGAGTATGCGGCACAGCGAAAGACATTGAGAGCACTTGCACAACATGCCGGATTGCTATTTTTCTATCGTGCAAAGAACCCTATTGATCAACAACAAATCCCAATTTTGCGTGATTTTTGTAAGACGCATCATTTTTCATTGATTCCCATCAGTGTGGATGGAACAACATCACCTGATTTACCAGCATCTCGGCGCGATAAAGGACAGGCCGATAATTTGCATGTGCGTTATTTCCCAGCGGTGTTATTGGTGAATCCGAAAACGCATCAAACACTACCAGTAGCCTATGGATTAACGACGCAAGATGTGTTGACGGCACACTTAATGTTAGTGGCAAAACAATTTGAAGGAGAAGCAATATGAGAAAGATGTTGGTATGGGGTTGTTTATTTTTATCTATGGGTCAGGTGTGCGCTGAATCGAGTCGTAACGTCTTGACGCAACAGATTGCCTCGCATTCCCAAACGGCAACAACATCTGCGAGCATGCCTTTTTTCAACAATCATGTGCTTCTGTTTTTCTTCGCAAGCAGTTGCCCGCATTGTCATCATCAGGCACCTATTTTAAAAGACTGGGCAAATAACCATGGCGTCACCGTGGATGCACGTACATTGGATGACAAGCCTTTACCCGAATTTCCAACGGCAACCACGGCAACTGCATCCCTCGTGGAAACAGCATTTAGAGGCAACAGCATTCGATATCCGGCACTTTTTGTGATGAATCCAGCCTCTGGCGCACTGTATCCGGTAGCAATAGGTAGCATGACGACTGATGAGTTGAATACGCGAATGCAGGTGCTCGTTCCTAAAATTATTGCTTATGAACAAGGAGGCCATTCATGAAAAAAAGAATCTTGTGGATGATTGGCCTTGCAAGTTTGTCTATGCAGGCTGTGGCCGATGTGAGTACCGACTTGGATACGTTTTTTAATAACGTGGGCTATGCATCCAATACCACGAACGTTCAAGCGTATGAATCTCAAGCGTCCGGTTTCTTTGGTGGCGGCTCACTCTATGCAAGGGCACCGGTTCGCCAATATGAATTGGTAACGTTAGACATGCCGGACTATCGTGCGGGCTGTGCTGGCATCGATTTATTTACTGGCAGCTTAAGCTATATCAGCGGTGAAAAGCTCACCAACTTAGGTAAACAAATCATGACGAATGGTGGTGCTTATGCGGTGGATGTGATGTTAGCCACGACAGTGCCTGAATTAAAACAAGTGCGTGATTTTCTGCAAGCGACGGTGCAAAAGGTCAATCAATCCAGCATCAATTCGTGTGAAATGGCACAAAATTTGGTGGGCGGCGTATGGCCGAAAACGGTAGCAAGCCAGCAAAAAATTTGTAACGACCAACGACGCATGGGACAAGGCGGTTGGTCACATGATTATGTCGATGCACGGATGGCGTGCTCAGGGGATGCCTATCGTGAAACGATGGACAATGCTTCAAAAGATCCTGCGCGTGAAAAACAAGTAGTCATTAACAAAAACCTGGTGTGGTCGATGTTGCAATCATCCCCATTTGTAGGCGACAACACCGAGCTTGCGGAACTCATGATGAGTCTAACCGGCACGATTATTGTTGATAAAAATGGCAAAGTCACGCAAGTGCCCTCGATGGCAGATAACGGAGAACTTATTCGTGCGCTATTGGGTACATCAGGTTCTAATCAAGCACAAATTTGGCGTTGTGATGAGTCTAAAAATTGTTTAAATGTACGCTTAAGCACGATAACTATTCCAGAAACACGCGCATTAAGTGGACGCATCCGCACCCTTATTCGCTCCATTGATGAAAAACTTAAAAGTGACGTGAAATTATCACCGACAGAAACGGGATTTTTGGAGATGACCTCGCTGCCGGTGTTGAAATTTTTACTCGTACTGAATAGCACGCAATATGGCAATGCGGCAGTCGACATTGAAGGCTACTCCACGCTGATTGCAAGCGACCTGTTACAACAATATTTAAGCCATCTGCTACAAGCTGTTTCCATGGCGGCTATGGGAAGCACGTTGCCTGATGATTTATTACGTGACCTACGTCACCGCATTGAAAAAGCCAACACACAGGTAGCTGCTATTGAACCGCAGGTTGGGCGTAAATTGACGGAAAAACTCGCCTTGATTCAAAACGTGGCACGGGTCGAGAAACAATTGGCGGCGAGCTTAAATACAGTGGGGGCTGCATGATTACTATTCACGTATTAGGATTTGGTGAGTTATACCAACAGCTATTGAATGCAGTAGCTGCCATGATGGGCCAGTCTTTTTTTTCAAGTTTTTTAAAATTAACCGCCCTCATGGGCATCATCATGGCATCCGTTGGTTATATTAAACAACGCGATCCGATGATTTATGCCAAATGGGTGATGGGATATGTATTGGTGTTGCAATTGGTGATTATGCCCAAAACACTGGTGGAAATTTATGATATTTCTGCACAACGCTCAATTCCCGTGGCAAATGTGCCGGTGGTGTTTGCGGTGACCGCGAGTTTGATTACCACAGTAGGTGTTGGATTAGCTGAGAGTTATGATTCACTGCTGTCGTTACCCGATGATTTGACCTATACCAAAACAGGCAGTCTTTTTGGTTCGAAAATCATTCAGGCGTCCCGTGATTTTCGCATCATGGATCCACAACTTAAAGCGGAAATGAATGAATATCTGCGTAATTGTGTGGTGGGCGATATTCGCCTGAATCACAAATACAGTGTCAGTGACTTAAGTACCAGTAAAAACATTTGGGATTTAATCAGTAAAGAAGCATCTCTTTTGCGAAGAACAGCGGTGAATGGCATGAGCGTTACTTGCCAAACAGCCACCAATCCAAGTGGTTCATATAGTTTGCGCGCGAAATTAAATGCAGAGATTAAGAAAGCGTACACCTTCTTTGGTATTAATCTGTTTAGTCATGCGCGTCAAAGCAACTATGAAAAGCTGTTTGAAACGCATCTACAATCCAGTTTTGACTATTATCAGAAGATGACCGATACATCCGCTGACATTTTTCTACAATCCATGATGATCAATGCCGTCGGTGATGGAATTAAAGATTACCAGGCGTTTACCGATAGCACCGCGGGTGTGGTGAATAATCAAGTGACGAAATCGCAAGTGCAACACCGTTGGTCGTGGGCCATCATGGGTCAAAAAGCCGCGTGGTCATTGCCGATTCTACATACGCTCTTGACCGTTTTATTGTTTGGGATCTTCCCTGTCATCATTGCGATGTCGACATTGCCGAATGGGGTGGCAATTTTTAGAGGCTATTTACAGTTTTTTATCTCGTTGCAATTTTGGCCGGTGTTGTTTGCTATTCTTAATGCGGCAATGACGATGTATGGAGGCGCACAATCCTCTCAATATGGCGGCATCACCATGGTTAATATCGATAAAATAGATGAACTGCATGCGGATTTATCAGGTGTAGCCGGTTATTTGATGCTGATGATTCCTTTCCTGGCGAAGGGACTTGTGTCCAACTTAAGTGATGCCTTTAGCAACTTGGCGACCAGCATGACCGGTCATTTACAAGGTTCGGCGATGAGTGTGGCAAATGATGCAGCGAGTGCGAGTTTTAGCTTCGGGCAGACAGGGTTTTATAACACGAATGCGAATTCATTCTCCGCCAATAAACATGATAACAATTGGACACACATGCATGGCATGCACAGCGAGCAATTGGCTACAGGTGTTATTAAAACCCATACCCCCAGTGGGGATACAGTATTTGATGTGTCACCTGGAATGACAAGAGGCGCTGTTTCCATCAATACTGCTAAAGCGTTAAGTGGTTCACTGAATCAAGCATTTGAGGAATCGAAACAAGCTACACAGAATGAAAGCACGCACTATCAAACCTCTCTTTCTAATTTTGCCCATCGTGCGGTGCAATTATCTAAACTTCAAAGCCATGATCTGCGTTTTGGCAACGGCGTTTCCGATAGTGAGTCTAGCCAATACAGTCAAGCTATATCAACCATGACTAATATTTCCAAAGATGTCGCAAAACGTTTGGGCGTCAGTCAAGAGGATGCGCTAGCTCACTTAACTGGCGCTGGTGCTCATTGGCAGGCAGGCCTTTCAAGCGATCGTAGTATCTTAGGTACGCTCGCTAAAATCACCATAGGCGCTCAAGGTAGCGCTGATATCCATGGTCGATTTGATCGAACCTCAACGAGCCAAGATCGCTATCATGAGGGTACTGATCGTGGCGTATCCGCTAGAGAGGCGCGTGATTTTAATTCCGCATTAAATCATGTGCAGCATTTTACACAAACGCATCATTTTGATGAAAATGCATCACAAAGCGAAAGCCTTTCTAAACAAATGGGTGCGGATTTACGTGACGCACAAACAGCAAGCCACAATATGGAAGCATCTCTTGCGCGTTCATCACGTATCAGCTCTGCCAAACACTATGTGGAATCACATTCAGCACAAATTAATACGGATATGAATCAGGCTTTCCCTAAATTTGTAGATAATCAGGTTGGTCATGCTAGACGCGACCAATTATTTGTGCACCCAGGGGACACAGCTTCATTGCAGGCTCTTGAAACATTAGGTAGTGAGTTCGTCTCGCAAAAACGTGAAACTTTATTGACCGAATTTGGAAGCAAAGGTCGAGGTGAGAAAGTGGATGCAATGTATCGGCAGGCATCTCATGATTTAGAACATAATGCTGAATTACAAGATAGTTATGCAAAAGAAGCAAGCGCCCTTAATTCAAGCGTAAAGCCACAACTCGGTGTAAAATCTAATGGCGATCATTTGGCCCAAAGTGTTCAGCATCGAATTACAGAAGCAGATCATGGATTGGTTGATGAAGCAGATAATATCGCTGAAGCGTCGGTGAATTTGCATACAGAAGGCGCGCAAACGATAGCACGTACAAAAAACAAGGCAACCAATGGCGTTATTCCAGGACATGCCGTCGATCGCAGTTTAGACTTTTTACATCTTAAAAAGGAGGAAGAAGAATGAGTCACTTAAAACAACAAATTCACGCGGATCTAAAAATACTACAATCACTGGATTTAGATATCTTGCCTGCAAAAATTTATTATGGGGAGATGCTAAAATTTTTTACGATACTGTGGAGTAGCTTTTTAGGTATACAGTTGATAGCCGCGGAGGCTATCAACAAAATGGGTGTTTGGCAAGATTATTTTGAGCGTTACGCCGAGCACGAATCATCCATTTATGGAAAAATGTGGCTTGGATGCATCATATCATCCTTCGTTATTAGTTTGTTTTTGCTGTCACGGATTAAGCTTTATGTGATTTTTAAATATCAAATTAGACAACACTTACAAACAGGGCTTTTATTAACTCGAAAGATGCATCAAATGGCCTGTGTTTTTTATGGGTTATTTGCTTTTTTCATCTTCCCTTGTACTTTGTTTTGTGACCCAGATGTAACGTTATTCGCGGCAATAGGCGCCATCATTTTTACAGCACTTGCTAGTCAATTTTTGATTGGCATGGAATTAACTCGCGTCGGTGTTGGTGTGTTACTGGAAGCGGTCTCTTCTTTATTTGGAAAAAATGAAAAATCAGAGAGAAACATACCATGACAACACATACGCCGAATCATAAGCACTTCACTCGTGGCGGGCAAATTGCCTTCCACAATTTACGCATGCTCTTTCAGATCAACAAAGCATTGTTTACCGTGCATTGCGTCAGTTGGGTGGTAATCTGTGCGGCACTGGTCTGGTATTTCATTCCCAAAGCGATCGTCATTCAAGTGGCGGACTATGAAGCGGCAACTGTTTTAAAGTTAGTGGGTAAGGAACATGTGTTTAACATTCCCTATCCCGGCGGCGTATTGAAGCAATCGGTACATGCGTTAACGACACATCCCTATTATCCAAAGATAGCAGCCATGTGCTTGAATAAACTCATTCAATCCGCTTGGATGGCATTGGGTGTTTCATTGGCAATGGCTGCATTGTTGTCTTGGTATTTTGTAAAAAAAGGAAAGTTTCAGTCAAAGAATCAATTTATCCGTGGCAGCATCCTCGCCGATTCGAACATGGTAAAACGGCAAATCATCAAAACAAAAATGCATTCGGACATCACCATCGATGGATTCCCATTGATCAAAGACAGCGAAGTACAGCATCTGTTAGTCCATGGAACCGTAGGCACTGGTAAAAGTCAATTGATGATGAAGATCTTAGATACGCTGCGTCAACGCGGTGATCGTGTGATTGTGTATGACAAAGGTTGTGCGTTTATGCCGCATTATTTTGATGAGAATAGTGATGTGGTGTTAAATCCTTTTGATGAGCGATGTGCGACCTGGGATTTGTGGTGTGAAGCACCAAATGATTCTGATCTGGAAAATATGGCAGAAAGCCTTATTCCCACGCAAGGAGAGTCTGATCCATTTTGGGTGAATGCTGCACGCTCAGTATTTGTATCAACAGCAAGTAAGATGCGTCACGATAAAGATCGTTCTTTAGAGAAATTATTACAGCTGTTGTTAACCAGTGATTTTTCTCAATTAGAGAATTACCTTGTTGGCACACCAGCCGCAACACTCGTGAACTCGAAAATCGAAAAAACAGCCATTTCAATTCGCTCTGTTATTACAACCTATCTTAAATCTTTGCAATCACTCGTCGGCTTACAAGGCAAAACTTTTTCCATTCGTGATTATTTGTTGAATGTCGGACAGTCCAGTTGGCTTTTTATATCAAGCAATGGTGAACAACACAAATCATTAAAACCCTTGATGTCGATGTGGCTAGCGATGGCATCCTTGACGATGTTAAGTCTCGAGCCTGATTCAAAACGCCGTATCTGGTTTATTTGTGACGAATTACCCAGCCTCCACAAACTTCCTTTATTAGGTGAAACCATTGCTGAAGTGCGCAAATTTGGTGGCTGCTTCTTGTTAGGCATGCAAAGTTTCTCACAACTGGAAAAAGTTTATGGTCGCAGCGGTGCCGCTGAAATTTTTGATTTACTCAATACTCGATTTTTCTTCAGAAGCCCAAGCAGTGACATGGCACGTCTTGTGTCGCGTGAATTAGGGGAAGAGGATGTCGATGAATCGCGTGAACAATATTCTTATGGTGCGAACAGTGTGCGAGATGGGATTTCATTAGGTAATCAACGCGTGAATCGCCTTATTGTCTCGTACCCTGAAATTCTGGAGCTGCCAAACTTAACATGCTTTGTACGCCTTCCTGGCAGTTATCCAGTCACTAAATTGCAATTAAAACATCAAAAACGTGATATAGCGGCTACAGCATTGGTATCAAGAAAGATACCTGTATCCAAGCAGAGTCTGCACACAGATAGGAATGAAGAAATGACGCTTAAATGTGAGACAGATTCAAAATCAAAAATGATGCCGAAAATAGATGGTGTAGTTTGCATTAATGAATATATAGCTTAAGAGGTCACTATGTTAAGCATCAAACCATTACAATCAGCTAAAAGTGCTTGTGACTACTACCTTGCAGCATTTAATTATTATCAAGGGGATTCAACAGCGATTACATGGTTAGGCAAAGGCAAAGATTATTTAAATCTTAAAGATGAAGTAGAACAAACAACCATGCTACGCCTTTTAGAAGGTGTTTTGCCTAATGGAGATAAACTTCAAAATAATCGAGGTGAGCATCGCCCAGGGTTTGATATGACCTTTTCAGCACCCAAAAGTGTTTCAATTTTAGTGGGGCTTGGTGCTGCTCCTGAGCTTGTGCATTTTCATGATGAGGCAGTGAAATATGCCCTTTCACAGATTGAAGCTGAATTTACTGAGGCACGGTTTGTTCGGGATGGTGATATTTACTATCAAAAAACGGGAAATCTATTGGCCGCCACGTTCAGACAACCAAGCTCTAGAGCAAACGAACCCGCTTTACATACGCACTGTGTAACAATGAACATAACCTTTTGTGATGGTAAAGCAAAATCGCTCGCCAGTGATAAACGTCGCGTCCATGGGGTGGTCGAACAGATTCAAAATAATGCACATTACTGTGGTCTTTTATATCGCCATCATTTAGCGAATAGTTTGAAAACCGCCAATTTTTCATTGCGCATGGTTGGCGATGGCTTATTCGAAATTAATGGCGTTCCCGAGGAATTATTACGAGAATTTTCCACCCGTCGTCAAGATATTGTCGGGTGTATGGATAAAAATGGCTGGGAAGGAGCTAAAGCCGCATCACAAGCCGCCCTTATCACACGTCAAAATAAGGAAGAACATAATTTAACGCAACTCAAACACACATGGAAAGAACGAGCATTCGAGCTTGGGTTTGATGCTGAAGCATTTATGCAAAATCGTTCACAACAAAAAGAAACTTCAAACTCAGTTTTCGCACTGATTAAAGACAAGTTGAAATCATTCTTTTCATTGAACGATAAAGAACCAACAGAAGAAGAAATCGCTGCGGCCTGTGTTCAAGTAGCTATTGAAACACTGAGTCAACGGGATTCTGTATTTAGTGACAGAGCATTAAAAGCACAAAGTTTAAAACACAGCCTTATCTATGATGCGGTGGTTTCTGAAGAAGCGATCACACATGCAATATTACATGAAAAAAAAACAAATCAGTTGTATGAAACATATTGTGCCGATACCAATCAAACCATGTTGACCACGCCTTGGCTATTAACGCTGGAAGCAGAAAGTCTTGCACGAATAGAACGCAACAAAGGAACAATGTCATCTATTGCCAGCCGTCGAGAGGTTCGGGTTTTCCAAGACCAAATTGATAAACAACGTACCTGTCAAATGACTGGATCACAAAAAGAAGCGATTTTAACGATTCTGACCAGTAAAGATCGTTACTTAGCCGTGCAAGGATATGCTGGAGTCGCAAAGACAACAATGCTTGCTGAAGCTAAAAGTTTAATTGAGAGCAAAGGGTTTAAGCTTCGAGGTATAACGGTGGCGAGTTCTGCGGCAGAAGAGCTTCAAGTCAAGGCTGGGATTCGTTCAGATGTATTTCCAATCGTGCATCAAGAATTGAAAGCTGCTGCACGTGGCGCTCTGTCAAAAACGGTATTTATTGTAGATGAAGCCTCTATGCTGTCCTCGTCTCAAGGACATGAACTCATTAAACGGATTGAGTACACACAAGCTCGCCTTGTTTTCGTCGGAGATAAAGCACAACTGCCTACCGTTAATAATGGCCGTCTATTTGGCTTAACTCAAGAGTATGGTATTGAGACAGTCGTTATGAATGAGATTGTCCGTCAAAAAAACAAACAAGCGTTGCAATCGGTTGTTCATGCCACGCGCGGTGAAATTAAAGAGTCTATCGATAATTTACATCATGTTGAAGAGATTGAATCACATCATGAACGCATCGAGTGGATAGCCAATCATTGGTTATCACAAAGTGCCCAACGTCGTGAAGAAACCTTACTGTTTGCACCAACTCATAGAGACAGAGCTGACATTACCGCATTGATTAGACACGGTCTAGAAAATGAAGGCACACTAACGGATACGGGTTATATTCAGCAAACATTAAAAGTAAAAACCATAGAAGCCGTGCAACAACGCTTTGTAGCATATTATCATCAAGGCGATGTGATTCGTTTTAACCAGGATTTCCATCAGAATAAAACCAAACGTGAACATTACTACACAGTAGGTCAAATATCCAAGTCACAATATCGTGACAACATCTTGCCTCTCATCGATGAAAAAGGCAAAACATACTTGTTTGCTTTAAAGCATTTACCACAATACAAAACACATACCGCTGCATTTGAACGAATACTAGAAATATATAGTCCACAGGCGTTAGAGCTGAAAGTAGGCGATAAAGTCATATGGAATCGCAATGTTAAAAAAGAAGGGATTTGTAACGGACAACGCGCGACACTGACAGTCATTCATGAGAAAGAGCTTTGCTTTAAATTAGAAGACAATCAGGATATGACGCTTCCCAAGGAGCACCTAGCTTTAAAACATCTCGATCATGGCTATGTATTAACGAATTATAAAGTGCAAGGAAAAGATGCGGCCTATGCTGTGGGGCTTATGGAATCTCAACATCGATTCAGTGCCACCTTGAAAAATTTTTACGTGCAAATTTCTCGAGCGGTACACGAAATGACGTTGGTGACAGACAATAAAGAACACTTGATAGCAGCCATTAAGCGTAATAAAGATGAGAAATTGGCATCATTGGATATTGTATCAAGGGACCAATTAAAAATGCATGCGGCTCAATTTAAAAATAAAAATTCAATTTCAATGCAGTCCGTAATTGATAGAAAGAAGCATTTCGAAGAACGTGCGAGCTTCAAAGATCATGATACTGGCTATAAATCCCAAGATCTTGAGTATTTTAAGAATGCTATTCCAAATAAAAATTTGAGCCCTATTGAGAAAAATAAAGAATTAGAACGCTATTAATGGAGGAACGCAATATGCCAAGATTTACAATGACATTACCCAAAGTCACCTATAACCGAATCACAGCGATGGCATCACAATGTAACGATTCAATGTCAAACATCATGAACCAATTGATTGAAATTGGTATGGAGCATGCCGATCAAAATCGTGCATTTCGTCATGCAGAACAGCATTGCCATCAATTATCGATCCAAACCAATGTATTGGTCAAAAACATGGCCGCAGAGTTTTTAAAATTCTCACATGAGGATTTTGAAAAACTGAGGCAGGCTGCCGAGAAAAAATACAATGAATTGATTTGCATTAAAAACGAGAGATGTTAAGTCTCATAAATATCAGATATAATAAGCAAACAACAGACAAACAACAGAGTGATTGTCAATAACAGTTCAAAAGGTGTATTCAATGAGTCAACTTAGATATAGACTTTACCGTGAGCATAAATATGTATCATTTATGTTGTCTTCTTTTAGTGCCGAGGTTGCAAAAATCGATTTTCGTTTAGATGAGAATGTGAATCGTATTAAAGAAAAATTTTCTGAAATTACTGCACTGATGCATGGGCATGCATCACATGAAAATGATAGCATTCATGCCTTATTAAGGAGTAAAGACTCTTTGGTACATGAGAAAATTGAAGCCGATCATGGCGCTCATGGAGATACTTTTGAAAAATTGAATCAATTATTAATTACAATTCTTGAAGAGATTGATGTTGCTTGGAAAACAGAGCTAGGCCATCAATTTTATCTGGAAATTCAGCGATTTGAAGCTGAAAATTTGCTGCATCAAATATATGAAGAAACGGTAATTATGCCGGAATTACAGCGCCTTTATACAGATGAAGAGTTATTGCAGAAAATTGATGCCAAGAGCTATGCTCTGATGACGTCAGAGCAAATGACACAGATGATACAGATTTTATTTCCACATATGAATCCAGATGACCGAGCGTTTTTTTTAAACGATATTTATCGATCAGAGCCAATTAAATTTATGGAAGCTTGGAATGGTATTTCATCAATTATTGACGTATCAGAGCGCGAACAATTGGAAGTATGTTTTACTCTTTAGATAATGAACATTGCTGTTTTAAAATATAACGGATTATTTATGCTTAAAATTGATTTCACAACAACGCCAAATGAAAAATTTAGTACGGAAATGAACCAAGGCTTAATGGTCTGTCTTGAAAGACTTACTGGCTTTATAGGCGGACCCAAAATGCACACTATTTATGCTCAGGAGAATCAAAAAACAATAGGTGGCATTGTTGGATATTTTCACGAGGATACTCTATGGATTGACTCCATTTATATAAATAAAAGCCGAAGAAAACAGGGGCTTGGCAAAATGCTCGTTGAGCAAATAACAATTTATGCAAAAAATTGTAAGACTTCCGAAATCCAGCTAAATACTTATTTTCCTGAAGCACATCAGTTTTTTGCTCATCAAGGGTTTGAGACAGTTGTCTCCATTCCAAAATGGAAATATGGCCTGACCTGTTATCTTATGAAAAAAACCATATGAGCTCGATTAATCGATTTAGAAGAGACCAATCATGTCGTTGACGATAGAAAAAAGTTTTATTACTTATGAATGGGCTACCAAATTAATTCAAGCAGCAATTGATCATGCCAGAACGTTAAACTTATCTATCTGTGTTGCCATTGTTGATTCAGTAGGTAACTTAATTGCTTTTGCTAGAATGGATGACTGTTGTTTAATTGGTATAGGCACTGCGCAGGGTAAAGCTTACACCGCAGCTAGAAGTGGTTTAAATACATGTGACTTCTTGGCATATCTCAATGAAAATGAGGTCCCACTTGCCAGCCTACAAGATGAAAAATTAATGCTCATTGCAGGCGGACTCCCTATTCTGTATCAAGATAAATTAATTGGTGGCATTGGTATTGGTGGTGGTACGGGAAAACAAGATTAAGAGTGCGCACGCATGGCGTTGCAAAGCTTGGTATTGTTTGAGCAGTAAAGTTCAAGCATACTTTAAAATTATTAGCGTTAAACAGATTTATCAAAATGAGCAAAAACAAGGCTACTCTTCATTTTATATGTGGGAAATTAGGTTCAGGTAAAACAACGCTTGCTAAAGAGATTGCAGATCAACAAAATGCAATTTTTATTAGTGAAGATATCTGGCTAAGCCAATTATTCCCTGATGCAATCAAAACGTTTGAAGATTATTTGCTGTACTCAAAACGAATTAGAACAGTTATTTCGGCCCATGTTATTGAATTATTACAACATAGCGTATCAGTGGTTTTTGACTTTGCTGGCAACAGACCGGCTGATAGAGATTGGGTGAAATCAGTTTTTGAGAGTGCTCAAGTGGCGCATCTGCTACATTACATCGTTGCACCCGATGATTTATGCAGAGCACAGTTTAAAAAACGCAACCTTAATTTACCCAAAGGATCAAAGATAATAACCGACCAAGAGTTTGATATGATAACTCAATATTTTGTTCCACCGGAACAAAACGAGGAATATTGCGTTGAGTATCATTATCGTGAAAATGATGGTGAGATTTAGATGAAATTAAAAGTCGTCAAATATATTTTTTTCGCAATTATTTTTACCGGTTTCATTATTTTGTATTTTTTATTACCCAAGTTAGAAAATGCACAACATCAGCCTAAATGTTTTACTCAATGTAAAACAGGGACCGTATGCATGAATTCTTCTTTTTTATGGACCTCAATACTTAACGTGACTTGTGTGCCTATACCGAAAAAATCTCCAGTTTCCGATATAAAACTACCATTTGCTGCAAATGCCAAGGTATTTTGTACTCACGCCTCTGGTGTTGGTACTCATTCTTGGCCTAATGCATATTGGGCACTTGATTTAGCAACACCTTATAATGAACCTAATGCAACAATTTATGCATCAGCTGGTGGCATTGCTTATATCTCACAAGCACACTGTACCGAACCGAAAGGCTCTGCAGCTCAATCACAAACATCACCTTGCGGCGATGGTTTTGGTAATTGGGTTAAGGTATATCATGGGAATGGATACTATACCTTTTATGCTCATCTTGATCGCGTCCTTGTGAAGGATGGATCTTTCGTGCATCAAGGGCAAGCCATTGGAGTCGAAGGATGGACAGGTAATGCGGGGCATAGACATTTACACTGGAGTGTTCAAAAATTACCTGGTTCGACAGAAATTGAGTGGAAACGTAAGATCATTAACTATGTTGGCGAGAGCGTACCCTTCGATTTCATAGCGGTACAGAATAATAAATTAAAAAAATTTGATACAACAATACTTCAGTGTGAACATGCGGATATTGGCGCTACTATTGATCCGCAACCAACATTTAAGGGCGTATTTTAAAACCCCAATTCTTTTCTCTTTAGTTCTCCCTTTCAAATTGAAAATTGAATTTTAAAGGAGGAAAATTTACCCTGAAAAGCCCCCACAATAGCTACTTCAGAAATATCTACGGAATTATCCAGTACTAAATCCCATGGAAGCTGAACCATCAATGCACGTTCATTGATCGATTGAATCAATTCGCCAGATACAGGTATGTTTTTAGTTTGGTCTCGAGTGGCTATTCGTTCGTTACATTTAT
Source organism: Legionellaceae bacterium (assembly GCA_947504875.1). Lineage (GTDB taxonomy): Bacteria > Pseudomonadota > Gammaproteobacteria > Legionellales > Legionellaceae > CANNJI01. The sequence goes on along the minus strand of CANNJI010000001.1, from coordinate 75,378 downwards.
CCAGCGGAGCAGAGACACGAATAAACTTAATCGCATAACTGGAGCGTAAACGATTTAGCACGACAAAAAAATAGGCGTGAGCCCCCGTGGCCTCAAATGCAACTGAGTCCTTAGTTTGGAGGATTGCATCTATTTTTGCTTCTTCAAAGTGAAATCCTTCTTTAATCAGGTCCTCACCAAGTAATTTTGATTTCGGAATATTTTCCAGTCCGAGCTGATCAACATTCAAGAAATGTATGCCAAAATATTTTTCAATAACCGTACCAACGTGACTTTTCCCGCTTCCCTTTGGACCAATTAATATGAAAACTGTTTTATTTGACATCGTGAGTCTTCGTCATAGGTAGCTGTTTTATTATTTGAGTATACATCGTAAGCGTCAAATGAACGAGCTTATCGAATACATACAAAGACATGACAGATGATCTGTCTCGAGAGGATTTAGATGACACACCAGTCTTCATAAGTAATTGCCCAACGCTCATGATCGCACCATTTATTATTAATTTTAAGATAATGCGGGGAATAACCCTCTTGACGAAACCTATTATTTTTGACCAAGTTTATCGATAGAGTATTTCCAGGCTGGATGTTGGCCTCTAGGCGGTGTAATCCCATTTCTTCAAACACATGTTGTAAAACCAATTTTAATCCAGCACTCATATAACCTTGTCCTGCGTAGTCAGCAACAGCATAAAATCCTAAATACGCATTTTGAAAAAATCCGCGGATTATTTCATTAATATTAAATACCCCAGTAATATCTTCTGTTTGATTAAGCACTAAAAAGCTTTTTTGGTTGTTTTGCTGAGAGCGTTGATAATAGTTTTTAAATTCTTCTGACGTTTTAGGCGATGCTACCCATGGACAGTGTAATGTCTGACTACGACACATCGCTACAATAAAATTGTCCTCATCTTCCGCGATAGGTTCTCGTATACTACATATGACTTTTCTTTTAGATATTTCATTCATTCGATTATAATGACCCCAACAATTTAGACCACCAAAATTTAAAAATTTAGGAGATAATAGCCTCTACTTTGGAGGTTAACATGGCAAAGAATAAGAAGTGGTCATCGGCGGCTAAATTTGAGATTGCACTACAAGCGATTAAAAATGAAACAACGTTAAATGAAATTTGTAAAAAATATGAGGTTTCTCCCAGCCAGGTGCATGCATGGAAAAAACAGCTATTGGAAGAAGGTACCCAGCTTTTTAATAAAGCTGAGAAGACATCCAAATTAATTGCCGAACATGAGGAAAAACAACGGTTATTATATGAAACAGTTGGCCAACTAACGATTGAGAGGGATTACTTAAAAAAGTGTTGGAGCAAACTCCGCGGGAGCAGCGACAGCAATTAATTGATAGCAATCATGCTGAATTGAGTTTGCGACGTCAATGTGAACTGCTACAGGTTAATCGAAGCACCTTTTATTACAAGGCCGCTGAAATAGATGCAGATGATATTGATTTGTTGAATGAAATTCGTGAAATATGGGAGCGATATCCTTTTTATGGGTATCGCCGCATCACAAAGGAGTTGAAGTTTAAAGGCCACAAAATTAACCGCAAGCGTGTTCAGCGATTAATGCAGCTGGGCGGGATACAGGCAATATATCCTGGGCCAAACACAAGTCGACGGAATAAATTACATGCCGTTCACCCTTATTTATTGCGGGACTTGAAAATTACTCGTCCCAATCAAGCGTGGATGATCGATATTACCTATTTGCGGATGAGAGGTGGCTTTATGTATTTGGTGGCCTTGATTGACGTACATAGCCGTTATATTGTTAGCTGGTCATTGTCCAACACCATGGAAACAGGGTTCTGCATCGATGCGCTAAAAAAGGGGCTTGCAAACTCACAACCAGAAATTATCAACAGTGATCAGGGGTCTCAGTTCACTAGCGAAGACTGGGTGGATTATTTAGATGAATGGAATATTGATATAAGTATGACAGGCAAAGGCCGTTGCCTTGATAACGTTTATATCGAGCGGTTTTGGCGTAGTTTTAAACGTGAAAAATTTTATCTGAATGAGTACAATACGGTAAAAGAGCTACGAAGCGCCATTGAAGAGTATGTTGAATTTTATAACCAACGACGCTGGCACCAGTCGTTAGATTATGAAACACCTGCTGACATTTACTTTAAGCAGGAAAGGGAAGCTTGTGGATATGTGGACGCGTCCTTCGGACCAGCCATCGCCCTTCGGGACGTGTGGACAAGCTATGGACAACGCATAACACCCGCGTTGACCACAGCTTGACCACACTCGCTGGCTTCGCGACCACATACCAACAAGCACAATAACAGGTTTTTTTATTATTTTTTTAAGGGCTAAAGGCTCCTAAATATTTTTAAGATCGTGGTCTAGACAGCGGGGGTCATTTCAGATCCAGCATAACATAACACCTCAATTTTTTATTTTGAAATAATTTGACCTAATTTTAAACCCGCAACAACAGCAGGATCATCACCATCGCTACATGCTTTTCGCAGCATGATTGTTGCATGTGTTTGTCCTAGTAATATAATTTTTTCAACCTGATTACCTGCATCAATTAAACGTTGTGCATACCCTTCACTTTGACTTTGTCCTCCATCATATTCTGCTACCATAATCGTTGTTGGAGGTAAGCCAGATAGATCAGACTCCCAATAGGGTGAACACTCAGGTTCTTGTCTCTGTGATTTTTTTGAATAGCAATCAAAACTATAATGTGCAGATGTCAGGATCAAGCATTTTATCTTGTAGAGCATACTCATCAAAGTCGTGTAATGAGTCTGTGTAATCATACCCACCACTGATTAAAAATTGGTGAAATATTGCGCCTTTTTTAACCCGTAATCGATTTGTCAATACCGCTGCTAAATTTGCACCTGAACTATATCCTGACATGATGATTTTTGATTTATCGACATGAAAAAAATCAAGATGATTTAAAATATATTCTACTGCTTCCATCCCATCTTCTAAAGGCGCAGGATAAGGGTGTTCTGGTGATAATCGACATTCAACCATCACCGCATTACATTCTGCTATTTTTGCAATTTTACTAATAATCGTGTGATTTATTTCAAAACAATCAAATATAAAGGCATTTCCAGGAAAATAGATAATAAGAGGTTTAGTCTGTGCGTCAACAGAATAATAGCGCAGTCGTATTTGATGCCCTGCCTTTGCGACAATAAAGTGATCTTCGAAATCAATATCTGCCGGCTCATCTACAAAAGGTTCGAAAACCTTGATGTCTGCTCGCATATTTTCTAGCGTAGCATTTTTATCCTTATCTGGGTTCTGTGCCAATAAATCAAAAAATCGTTTATCAGAGTCATTGAGTGGCATAATCTAATCCTTGTGTAAATCAGTACCTGTTAAGCAAATTACCCTGAAAATAGAGCCTGTGTGTCAATCATAATATTAGGGCGAGATCAATGCTAGCACGCTTAATATTTCCACTCATATACTCAGTTCACCAGGTGTTAAGTTCCATTAAAATACTTCATTGCCATCTTAAACATCTTTGTTTCCATTAATGATATGGACGCATTTAATTTTATCATTGCATGAAAAAGAAAATCTTCACCAGAATTTAAATGATATTGTTTAGTGGAATAATAACCATGCTTCCACTCTATCATTGTGGGTACATTTGTGACTGGATCTATCTGTGTTAGATCCAGTCCCGTACTGGCAGAAAAATCTAAAAAATGTGCTACTGAATAACAATAAGCAATCTGTCTCATGAGTAATGTTTTTGCGCGTTGATATGGGCTTGGATCGTCTAAAAAGTAGTTGGATAAAAATGAAGAGATATTCATTTCATCTTCAATATATTCATTGCAAATGGTTGCGATATCAAAAAATGGATCTTCCATACCTGCAGCTTCCCAGTCAATAAAATAGGTTCGTTTGCCATTGAAAAGTAAATTAGTGAAATTTAAGTCATTATGGGATGAAGTACATTCTAAATGAGGCAATAATTGAGCTCTGATTTTCCTAATTTGCTCAAAATAATTAACAATAAATGGAGATACCCCTTTTTTAATAAGAGAGTTTTCCAAATCACTCATATATTCAAATAAAGGTTGATGTGGAGCAGGAAAAGAACGATCAGCGTGTAGCCTTCGCAATGAACTAGCTATCTCACTTAACCAGTTGGAGGTAATGACATTAGGAAAAGATGGAATAAACTCCATAATTATAATGCCATCTTCAGCATTAACGTATAAACATTGGGGCGCCAAATCCAATTCGATCGCTTTATGTAAACAGAGAGTTTGATTTTTACGATTTAATAAATTGTCCCCTAAATCCATAATCCGTAAAATATACGTTCTGTTGTCATTACTAATGAGCTTGAGAATGATTGATAAAGAACCACATGCTAATTGAATAACTTCCTGTAACAGGATATCACCCAAAGCGATTTGAATGCCTTTTTCTACATCGAATCGCCTCTCTTCAGGGATCATTTCAAACATAATACGCCCATAAAAAAAGTAAATTTGTACTGATTATACGTTTAAGGTTCCCATTTGCATAACATATCAGGTCATTGCTCTTCATTCCCTAAACCATCCGCAAATTCTAATATTTTAAAACCATGACGTTCGTAAAAACGTCTGGCACCATGATTATCTTGAAATGTGCGTAAACGAATTGGATGTCCACCACGCGCCAGCTTAGTGGTTTTTTTAAACCAATATTACCTAACGCCACCCAAATGATTTTTTTACAGTTCTTAATCCATCTTTGGATATCATTTCAAACGGTGAATTTATCATAATTATTCTGCATCCATGAGCTCTGTATGTAACTCACATATTTTATTTCTATTGTCATAAATTTTAGCCCAACTTGAAAAGAACACACAACTAGGCGGTAAAACTGCTTGCTCATTTTTTACTGTTTTTTTAACGAAGCTATACTGACAAAAACCATTTAATATAGCACGATCCCCATGCTCCGGGTCATTGCCAAAAACGGCTTGTGTTCTTTTTTGTATATCATTAATAGATTTTTTAAATGTCAATTCCAATCCTTGCAACTTTAAAGGTCCTACATTTAAGTGCTCTACCGTCATTTTATTCCAGTCTAGTAGTGTACCACTAACATATATTTTCTCAGCTAAATCTTTAGGTAGAAGGCCGTAGTCAACCAGTCCATCCACAAACCCAGTTGCGCCACTTTCATCACCTCCGGTGGAAATAACACATAAGACATCTTCCTGTAGTTGATATTGCAGGTACTTGATGGCATCTAATTCTACAATACCGTTATCCAAAAAATCATGCGTTATTAGCGCAGCCTGTCTCCGGATTGCCCCATCATTTTTATCGCTTTCATTAAATATTGACATCTCAGATTTTGTTCTATCTATCAAAGACGCAATCATATCGATATCTTTAGTGGCCATAACTACTTCTAACCAAGCTGTCTCGCGAACATCGAATGCATCTGGATCCTTGCTAAGTTTTCTTGTGATCCGATGCCAAAAGTTATAAGTATCTAATTTTTCTCCTGTTAGATCTCCTTTCGCAGAATCAAACTCAATTGTCAACGTTCCATCCAAATCAAAGATCTGAATTGGTTGGATAAGTTTTGCATATCTGGGCATGCTTAAGACTCCCACTCATATAACATATCTGGGCAATGCTCTTCATTATCTGAACCGTTCGAAAATTCTAATATTTTGAAACCATGACGCTCATAGAATCGCCTGGCACCTTTGTTTTCTTGGAATGTACGTAACCGTATCGGAAGATTGAAAGATTTCGCTTTATTCATCAATAACGAGCCAACGCCTTGCCCAGTTGCTTCAGGCAAGACATATAGCTGCGCAATCCAATTGATTCCTTCCTGCTCTGCAATTGCCATCATACCAATGATCACATGTTTTTGTTCGACTAGGGTGTGATTAAAACTGCGGTCAAAAACCCTCAAGCCGCTTTTTTCCAATAATCATCCCAAAGGTCATTAGCACGGCAGGTTCTGAGATTGATCATGTTTTTTGCATGATCAATTTTCCACCATGCACCAGCTAATTTTAAACGTTTCTGCAAAACATAACGATGCGCACTTTCTACTTCACGAGAACCTATTGGTAATTCTTGCTCTATTGCCATTTTATAATCCAACTGTTCCGGGCGATTTTTTATGTAACGATGATACGCTCTCGCCGATGCTTGCCATACATCTTAACTCGTCAAAATAATGTTCAGATTTGATGCTAAAACAGGAAATAATTATGCTTCATGAATTATTGCCCGGTGTTGAATCTTCATCCTTTTTATCATCTACATTACTTTTTGGTAGCTCGCTCTTCAATGCACGCTGCCTTGCTATTAAATTTTCTTGTTCTGATTCGAGACTCTGTTGGCTTAATGAGACTTTGGGTACCAAGCTTTGTAACCCTCCAGTTAATTGCCGGACAAGAGAGGCATTAGGTGATTCGTTGGTAAAAAACATCGAATGTCGGCTTCCTTGGTTTGGTTCAAGGAGCGCCTTAACCGCTGGTTGATTCAAAATCGTATGAATCCCTTGATACAGTCTGATAACATCATCTGGTTTTCGTTCTGTTGACTGATACTCACTGAATAATCTGCTCAGCACGTCACTGGTCTCCATTGTGTCCGAATTGGAAGCAAGCATCTTACATAGTTTTAATACACATAGTTCACACATACCGAATTTTTTAAGCTCTGGAGATGAGATCCACCACGCATTATAAAATGTCACCTGATCTTCTATATCTAGATTAGCAATGCAATTCAGAGTAGCCTTTAAGATTGCCGAATTTGCTTTGGACTCGTTTGCTAATTCATTTTTTACGCTTAAAAGCATCGCCAGCTTTTCAGCACTGTTTTTTTGTGGATGAGCAATGCACCCAAATAGTTCAGGAATAAGCGTTGGCTGATTATGGATGATGAGCTTGAATGCAGTATCTCCCAGTGAATTGCTTTGAGTTAAAATACGAATCATTGTTTCTTCATTATATAACTGCATACCGTCCAATAAAAGTTTAAGGCTGTCCGGTCGATGATGAATAGCATAAATAATCGCTGTTTCACCATTTGCATCCACCTGGTTATATGCCTGTATGATCATCTCTTCAGGAAATTCTTGTAGGTATTTCAACAGCAACTTAATGTTGTCAGGATACTGAACGGATGTAAAAATTGCCTGGACTAACACAGGGATTGTTGCCTCTGACGAGCACGATTTCAGTACGTCTAGGATTGATTTGATATAGCGTGGATAAGAATGAACGGCCATCATGAGAGGTGTCCATCCCTGTGGTGTAGGATCATTTAAAACACGCATTACAACCGTTTCAGGAAATAGCTTCAGACCTTGCAGTAAAGGTCTGTGATACCCCTGCTTCATAGCAAACATGAGTATCGTTTCACCCTCCGGATTCACATGATTGAGAATACGTATTATTGACTCGTCAGGAAGTGTTATCAGACCCTCCAGTAATAATTGTAGCCCTACCTCTCGGCCTTGCGAGAAGACAAAGCTAACAGCATCGTGCCATATAGATGTTTGAGTTAGAACCCCCATCCATACCGACTCAGGCAATGATAACAAATATTGCATCAATGGTTTTATGCTTGCTGGTTTGACTACAGTGACTCGTCTGAGAGCGTCCTCGATATATTCAACTGGTACGGCTCTTGCCTCGTCGGGTAGTGTTTGCAATTTTGAGAGAACACTGGCTAAGCTTGATGGATGATGCATAGCAAGTGTTCTAAAAAAAACAGCTCCGTTAAATTCCTTCTCTGTAGCAAGCATTGCTGCGATCTCATCAGGATTCATGTCGGCAATGAGGGTTATAAGCGCAGGAAAATCACTTTTTAAATGCATTTCATAATGCGAGTCATATTGCTTTATGACTTCTTTTTTTAGATCTGAATCGTTCAGCCAGTGAAGTATTTGCGTGAATGCTCTATATCGATCAACAGGGCCTTCTGGAATTCTGGCAAAAAATTGCTGCAATATTGCAACCTTTGCATCAAAACTGACACTTCTGAAGTAATTCAACACCTTAGCGACTTCTTGTGCATTGGAACTTTCCGCAAGAAATTTAGTTAAATTCAAATCCAATTCGCTAGGCGATGTATCTGGATTTAAAAGAATATCGAGCACGCTATCTTCCCCATTACTAAAATCAAAATAATGTTCTTTCTTTATAGATGCCCATATGGTCTGTCTAATATTAGGCCAATTTATGTCCGTAATAACTTGTTCATTTTTCAGATAAAATAGGGAGTTATAGGCTTTTGTTGCTTCATTCAATCGATTTCGGAGCTCGCTTGGATCAGCCGTTTGCTGCAAAAATTTTTCTTTTATGGCATTAAACTCTTCATCTGATGCCGAAGAAAGTGCTCTAATACCTGTTTCAGCCCATGGTTTGAACATAGGAGGCCTGTCCATCAAAAGCACGTTTAATTTAGCCTGGGTAAATTTATTGAGTTCGGTAAATGCATCTGGATGTCGCTCCGCAAATGCTTTCATATTATTGAACGCTTCTTCTATCGCTGTCGCCACCACCTGTTCATGTACTGCGATGTTTTGTCTCGCTTCGCATAATTCACAAACAATCGGGTGATCATTAAACAACGCCATAAAACAAGCATCCATTCCTTCGCATACATCTACTGCTTGTCCCTCTTTGTTCATGCCTTCATAGCCAGTATTGCTTAATTGCCCTAACAGTTGATCTTCTAGTCCCTGAAGGATTTCTGGCAGATTCATTTTATTACTAAAAGCCGTCGCTAATTTCGTCGCAATTTCGCTATCAGAGATGTCTCCTCGATAAATATCACCCTCATTCAGGGGATAAACACCGTACCCCGACTTAAATGCTACGGTAAAACAACGATTATTTGCGTGTACCTCGTCGGTTAGTTGACTGGCCATACGATCAACAATGTCGCGACGTACGCGGTAGAGCAAATCATTCATATTTTTTGCTAAATAAAGCCCTTCTACGATTGCATTCACTCCATTGTGAAACCCGGGCGTGCAATGCTCAACACGCTCATCTAATTTAAGTGCAATCAATGATTTTTCAGAATCAGTTGTTTCCGATCGTATAAACCGTTCATAAATGACTTTCAACCCCTGACGAATTGGATTTTTTTGAGCATATGTAGCATTAGCACCCACGTGCTCATCGATGCGTCTCGCAAATCCATCACGATAAGCTTCACCTAAGCGTTCACTGACCAAGGCGATCAAGTCCTTTAACTCGGCATCCGTAATTTCAACGCCTATCCCTTGTGAGTTAATAGCTGGCAACGTATAGGAATGGCTTGTATTCAAGGTTATCATCGTGATGCATTGTAATTTAATTGAGTACTGCCTTTAATTGTAGCTCATATTTGTTAGATAATGAAAGTTTATGCAAAGGAGAGATTCATATGGTTTGTGTAATACAGTGAGCAGGCTGTTGGACCACGACGTCAAAAATCATATCAATCATTGATAACACATTGAAATTTCAAAAAATTATGTTTGTGTGTGCTGTATAATAGTACTTGCGGGCATGGATTCGCGCCTGAATACCTCACCAGGAGGGCGTATTGCGCCGAGATATTGCGTAGAAAACGGCAGTATTTTTGATAAATTTATGTTAAAATAGCTCTTATTTTTTTAACTATTACAGTCGTTGGAAATAGAATGTTCACAATGTTTAAGGCACTTGTCAATCGTAGAAGATTTGACGATCAGGTATTATATGATGTATTACATGCTCTTTTAAATATTTTAGAAGACTCTTCTGGGCCTGAAAAATGTGTAGCATTTTTTTGCGGCCACACATCTCCAATAACAAAACAACAGTTTGATCTAATTAAAGAGTTTTTAGTTAAAAATAGCATTGACGCTTATATTGTTTATAAATTTAGATATGGTTCACATAGAGCAATTAAGCTAGATAGCAATACTGAGTTTTCTGATAACGCATCGTGTATAAAGTTCGAACTTTCAAAAACAGATTTAATTAAAAAAATTAATGAACAACTATCTTTCAATGATAGCGTTTTTAGATCCACCCTGTCTGGTGTAGAGACAGATTGGACATCACCTTCTGGACAATATTATGCATAAATCATGAGTGATTTTGTCTTTATGGTATCTTCACAAAAGATGGCGTATTTTGCTTATTTTTCACCTGAAGGAGCTACATTATAATATAGTATTTTATCAGGCAGCCACTGCTAGAAACGATCGTAGCCAGTTCATGAAAAAATTAATGCAAAAGTTAGTGGCTCACTATAAATGGCTACAGCGACGACGTATTCATTTAAAGTAAAATCTCTTTTTTGTAGGATCAATATGAAAAAACCAAGATTATTAACAGGCGATACTCCAACTGGACGTCTTCATTTGGGACATTTTGTTGGTTCTTTGGAAAACAGAATAGCGTTGCAAGACGAATATGAGTGTTTTTTTATTTTAGCGAACATGCATGCCTTTACAACGCGAGCGAATAGAGCTCAAGAAATTCGTGAGAGTACATTAGAAATTAGTTTAGATTACTTAGCAGCCGGTATAGATCCACAAAAGAGCACCATCTTTATTCAATCTGAAATTCCTGCAATTGCTGAACTGACATTTTTGTTTAGTATGTTAATCCCTTATCCACGGCTAATGCGCAATCCAACTTTAAAAGATGAGATTCGAGATAAAAAATTAGGCGATAATTATCCATTTGGCTTTTTATTATATGCAGTAGGTCAAGTTGCTGATATTTTGGCATTTAGACCAGAACTTGTTCCGGTTGGCGAGGATCAATTGCCTCATCTTGAATTAACGCGTGAGGTCGCAAGAAAATTTAATCAACTTTATTGCGGCGTCGATTCTCATACAGCAGATCAGGATTATGTAGACTCCGGAGGACTGTTTCCAATCATTGAAGCAAAGTTAGGGAGAGTAAATCGATTAATTGGCACTGGAGCACCAAATGAACAAGGGCAATTATTGAAAATGAGCAAATCTTTAAATAATGCTATTTTCTTAAGTGATGATCCGGATCATATTAAAGAAAAAGTTATGGCGATGTATACCCCTCACCATTGAAAGTACTGGAAATTTTCTTTAAAAACGGTTACAAATATCGGCATTATGAGATTTCATCCGCTCAGTGAAGAGCAAAAAGAATATTTGGAATTACGACATCGCTATGAAGGTGATAAGCGTGTTGCCGATCGTATTAAAGCTGTCTTATTAAAAAACGAAGGCTGGAAAAATAAGGCCATTGCACAGGCGCTACGCATCCATGAGGAGACGGTCCGGTATTACATCACCGACTGGACCTCCGATGAAAAACTAAAACCAGAAAATGGCGGGTCATACAGCAAACTTAATGATACTCAATCACGCGCTCTCGAGTCACATCTTGAGGAAACAACCTACACTCGCGTCATCGATATTTGTGCTTACATTGAAACGACATATGGCGTGCGTTACACCGTATCAGGTTTAACTAAATGGCTACACCAGCATCGCTTCAGTTATAAACAACCCAAGACAGTGCCAGCCAAAGCCGATGTGACTAAACAAGAAGAGTTCATTGAAAAATACATTGCGTTAGTTGCAGATACCCCTACAAATGAACCCATTCTTTTTATGGATTCAGCGCATCCAACGATGGCAACTAAAGTAGTTTGTGGCTGGATAAGAAAAGGAGTCGATAAGCCGATTGCCCAAACGGCTTCGAGAACAAGGGTAAATGTCATGGGAGCTATTGAACTTACCTCAATGAACGTTGTGAGCTGCCGCCCTGATTATGTCAATGCTGAAACAACGGTTGCCTTTTTTGATCAACTTAAAGCGGCTTATCCTATTGCACCTAGCATCCATATTATCCTTGACCAATCGGGTTATCACAGAAGCCTTTTAGTTCGAGAGGAGGCATTAAAGAGAAATATCGTGCTTCATTACTTACCACCATATAGTCCAAATTTAAACCCGATAGAGCGCGTATGGAAAGTCATGAACGAGAATGTTAGAAATAATGTGTTTTTTACCTCAGCAAAGCACTTTCGAGAGGCTATAGCAGAATTTTTTGAAACAACAATTTTTAGAATAGCCCAGTCGCTGCGTGGGCGTATTAATGATGATTTTCAGACGATAAATCCAATATCTTCAAGTTGAATGGGTATATACAGATCCTAATCGCCTACGTGCCACTGATCCAGGACGCATAGAAAACAATCCGCTATGGGTGTTTCATGAAACATTTAACCAAGATAAAGCTTGGGTTGCTGAGGCTAAAGAACAATATCAGCAGGGTAAAATAGGTGATGTAGTTTGTAAGAAAAAATTAATTGATGTGCTCGTTAATTTTATTGAGCCAATTCGACAACGTCGCTTACAATATCAAGCAGATATGGGTGAGGTTATTAATATTCTCCATAAAGGTACACAACGCGCTAATACTGTAGCAGAGGAAACTTTAGCGAAAGTTAAATCGTTAACTCAACAAGATTATTTTGTGCCACGCACTCTAATTTGTTAGAAGACAATTTTACGGGTATTCTTAAATTCCCCCATTTTATAACGCTTTACCAACCTCTGGGCATGAATTTTAAAATTAGACTTAAATGGATGAAAATTGTCGTGGGAATAAAAAATGAAGCAAATAAAAACGCGCTTGTGTGATCTTTTGAAGTTAAATACGCCTATTTTTCAAGCGCCTATGGCAGGAGCAGTTACACCACAACTGGCTAGCTCCGTTGCCAATTACGGTGGTCTCGGTATGGTACCATTAAGTAATTGGCCAATAGAGAACTGTGACAGATTAATTGATGAAACTTTAAGTTTAACTGATCACCGCATTGGTGTGAATTTAATATTGGAGTGGGATCAAAGTGAGCGATTAGATCTAAGTTTGAAGAAAGGGATTAAAGTTATTTGGTTTTGTTGGGGCGATCCCAGTCCATTTATTGAAAAAATACATGCGCATGGCGCAAAGGTCATTTTGACTGTTGGCAGTGCTATTGAGGCGAAACAAGCCGTAGATGCTGGTGTTGATGTGATTGTAACTCAAGGCTGGGAAGCCGGTGGACATGTTTGGGGCACGGTGGCAACGCTTCCTTTAGTACCAGCTGTTGTCGATGCAGTTGCAGGTAAAGTACCTGTGGTAGCAGCAGGAGGTATTGCTGATGGGCGCGGCTTGGCAGCGGTTCTTGCCTTAGGTGCAGAGGGATCCGTATTAGGAACTCGATTATTGTCAAGTCATGAAGCAGGAATTCATGAACAATACAAAAATCGTATTATAGCTGCTAAAGAAACCGATACGGTTTATACCGATTTATTTGATAAAGGATGGCCAAATTCATATATGCGTGTGCTGCGTAATAGCACTTATGAGCAATGGGTACACGCAGGGGAACCTTTATCAGGAAATCGTCCTGGCGAACATGATATTGTCACACAATTAAGCACAGGAAGCCCTGTTGAGCGATATAGTCGTTCTTTACCAGCAGCAACGATGACAGGAGATCTAGAGCCTTTGGCACATTATGTAGGACAATCTGTTGGTTTGATTCACAATAAAAAATCTGTGCATGAAATATTGGATGAAGTTGTTGACGATGCTATCAAGCATATTAATGCTTGTCATACGTTAGTGATTTAGGTGTTTTTATACGTCATATAAAAAGCTTGACTATGACGTTGCGTCATAGCCTAACCTTGGAAACAAGGGGGAAAAAACGATGAAACAATGGTACGCGAAAGAATTAAGTCAACTCACGCAAGTATCGGTGCGAACCTTGCATCATTACGACAAAATTGGGCTACTTAAACCAAGTATGCGGCTATCCAATGGTTATCGTTTGTACTCCGAAACGGATTTATTAAAGCTACAGCAGATTATTGCGCTTAAATTTTTTGGTTTTGAGTTAGCTCAAATCAAATTATTACTTGTTAAACAGGATGGTGCTGTCGAGAACTTTGCGATGCAATCCAAGTTTTTGCAGGAAAAAGCAAGTGCTATTCAAGAGGCAAGTATGATTTTAAAGCGCATAACGGAAGACTGTAGTCATAAAAAATCCATTCCTTGGGAAAATATAATACAGCTAATAGAGGTATATCAAATGACGCAACAATTAGAACATGCTTGGGTTAAAGAAATATTCACGTCTGATGAATTAAAACAGTACGCTGAGTTTGAAACAGCAATGAAATCATCTGGACAAAAAGATGTTTTTAAAAAAAATTGGCAACAATTGGTAAATGAGCTAAAAGATAATTTTCAAAACGATCCTTATTCAAGCGCGGGTATTGAGTTAGGAAAGAAATGGATGGATTGGGCGAATGGCATCTATGGTAAAAAATATGCCCATTTGAGAACCAAAAAATGGGAGCAAGGATTTGGGGAAGGGAAAGGTCTTGATGAAATCGGCTTAACACTCGAACAGATGTCGTGGATTGAAAAAGCAGTGGATGCCTACTGGCGAGATCGAATTGGTGAGCTTCTCAAGCAAATCGGCACAATTTCTTCTGCTACGGCCTTAACGCGTTGGAATGCAATACTTGATGAGATGTATGGCGATGATGCGGTTACAAAAAAAGAAAGACAAGAGATGATTATCGATATGGCATTAAAAGAAGAAACCATTAACCAAAAAGCAAAAGATTGGCTAAAGAGCTTACTTAAATCGTAGTCTATTCAATCTATGACATAATATCGCGAATTCTCAGCGCTTATGCCATAGATTTTTAGCCTCAGGAGTGCTGCATCATTGTACTGGAGTTTTTTTATGAAAGAGTTATACGAAATAAAACATGCAATAACTGAATTATGTAAAGAACGTTGTTTAAACCCAGGTCCTTTCGAAGAGTTTACTGCTCGACTCTCTGATTTTGGCGTAGTAAGACAAACGTACGATGTGATTAAAAACGAGCTTTTATTTTACTCAAAAAATCAGCACCTATTAACCTTGGCAATTTCAGACATTGATAAATTATCAGATATCTATCCGTTCTCCATTGGCGATGTTTTAAATTTAGATGCTGTAAAAAAGGCGATTATGGAGTTTGATGCAGGAATTATTTCATCTGCTACGGAATTTCATAAAGAGCTTGCCTTAGCTGGGATTGTTTATGTTAGCGTCCATCTTGTGCCAAGAAAAATTTATTATTTAAGCCAAGATGCTCAATATTATTTAGAGTCATATTAACAAACAATTTTTGAGACACAATGTTCAATTACGACTTATGCATATCCACCATTTCTGGAACAAACTCACGAATCATGATTTGTTTTCATGGTTATGGAGGGAACTGCCATTTTATTACGGAGCTCAAAGATTCTGGTTTGATTGATTCAACGCTCGTTGGTTTTAATTTTCCTGATCATGATATACCTGAAAAATCCTATGATCCCAACGAATTAACATTTGGAACAATTGCAGAATTATTACCCGCTTTATATGATGATACAGAATAATTTAATAAAGTGTTAAAAATTTAGATCTGAATGCTTGAATATGGCGTTGCGTCATACTTACTCCTCCTTGAAAGCAAGGAAGAAGAAGAAGAAGAAGAAAAAATAATGAGACAATGATCCACATCCATACTGAAATGATCAAACCAACAACCAGCGCAGTTGTTTGATTTAAAAACACCAATACTGTAAAATATTCAACAACATTAATCTTGAGTTTGTAGAAAAACATGACAATCCAAAAATTAGAAGAAAAGCTTGCTGAAGTTACGAGTAATAAAACAGCCATAGAAGCGTCACTTGTTGCGTTACAAAAAAAGATAGATCACCATCAAAAACAGCTTGAAACCATTACAAGCTCTGAAACGGCAAACAAACCATATTGGACTAAAACAATTGCTAGCGGGGAGATGAACCATCACGCACGTTTTATTTATGGTGGATTCAGAAATACCTCAGAACAAGAAAACAACGTTGTTTTCGGACGAGTGGAGCGTTCAACTTTTCGAAGAAAAATAGTTATAATAGACGAAGGCGAGAGCCGAAGACCACCAGCAGTGTCCAGGATTAGGTTAACTAGCAAACCACTCTGGAATAAAATAACGTATGCTGCCAGCACTACTTCATCTGTAGCAAGAACAGGAGAAAAAATATCATATTGGTCGTCAGGATACACAACTGCACAATACCAAGAAGATGTTGAATATACAAACGCTCATGCTGATCCAAGTCATGAACATTTTCCACGTAAATATACATTATGGAATCCCCTAGGTCATTTTATTGGTTTAGCCAGCTATTGCGGTGGTGCAGTACTGGGCGCTTCAACGGTAGCATCAACTGCCATTATGGATGGTTGTACTCTGATGGATTCATATAATACTCAACCTAGATATCGCACATATGGAAGATTTACTAAAATTACTATAGGTCATCAAGAAATAGTACTGGATACTCCTGAATGGAGTTCAGAATGCTCTAACGAGTTTTCATCCGCAATAATAAACGTCAATGATCCATCCGAGCGCTCAATATGTTCAA
This sequence comes from Legionellaceae bacterium, assembly GCA_947504875.1. Lineage (GTDB taxonomy): Bacteria > Pseudomonadota > Gammaproteobacteria > Legionellales > Legionellaceae > CANNJI01. Next base: position 58,861 of record CANNJI010000001.1, on the reverse strand, counting down.
TTGAAGCAGAGGCTCCTTTCGGAGACTGGAATAGCAGATATTTAACGGTTGAGGTTTATGTGGCATATTGTGATATGCCTGAAGCTCAAAAAGAAAGTCAACAATTACAACAAAAAATAATGACACTTGAACAAGAAAGAATACAGTTAACCGATGCACTTCAAAGTAATATTCAAGAGAAACAAAAAATTGAAGCTGCTATTTCTCTATATAAATCTCCTGCGTCTGTTAATTCAACCTTGTTTTATGATCGGACTATAGGTCTACAAAGCGCTTTCTCTGCCGTTACATCGTCTCAATATATGGTTGATACGGTCTCTGATCAACGAGCTACAATTTCTTTAAACGGGAGTATTTGAACTGTTTTTTAAATATGTCAATTGATGAGAAAATAAAAACACCTTATTGTCATTACTAACGACCTATACTTTTGATATATTTAAAAAGATACTCTTCTTAAGGTTATTATGAAAGAACATGACTCATGATAGGCTGTGGTTTTTAAGGAGTTTGGAATGACAATAAAGTCTCGGCTTTGTGATATTTTGAAATTAACTACACCTATCTTTCAAGCGCCTAGCTGGAGCAATTACACACAACTGGCTAGCGCTGTTGCCAATAATGGTGGTCTTGGTATGGTGCCATTAGGTAATTGGCCTATAGAAAATTGTGAAAGATTAATTGACGAAACTTTAAATTTAACTAATCAAAACATTGGTGTGAATTTAATATTGGAATGAGATCAACGTGAGAGACTAGAGCTAAGTTTGAAGAAAGGTATTAAAGTTATTTGGTTTTGTTGGGGCGATCCCAGTCCATTTATAGAAATAATACATGCCCATGGTGCAAATCTCAATGTATTGCGGAAGAAAATAATCTACCATTTTGGTAAGACCGCTTGCAAAATGTATGGGTTGATTCAAAAAAATCAGGTTCACGAAATGTAGAGAAAAACACGATATGAGTATAATAAAAACAATTGATATTCAAGACATCAATTCTTTCATTTGGGGAAATAACTGTCATGTTTATCAATTAGTAAATGAGAAGCAATTTTGTATTATGCAAGAAACTATTGCTCCTGGTAATGAAGACAGCATGCATTATCATTCTATTTCAGACCAGTTCTTATACCTATTATCTGGATCAATAGAGGTAAAATTAATTGAGGGCGAAATATCTTTAAAACAATACCAAGGAATTATGATTCCCTCGAAATGTCTTCACCGCGTAGTAAATCATGAAGAAAACGAAGCTGCGGTTCTTCTTACAATTTCCGTACCAGGTAAAGTTGATGATCGAGTGGTAGTTACTGCCTAGCGAAAAATTATCTTATTAAACCCTTCGTAATTTTTTAATGCAATCGCCGTGATATCAATACGTAAGTTTTTCACTCTAATTCCTATTTAAGATTGACTAAAGGCAATAGGGAGTTCAAGCATGTTGTTATTACCATTCTTTATTTCCGTAGAATTATTACATGGATTGTCTTTAGATATTATTGTTCATTTCCAATAGTCAGATGAGGTTATTTCTAATCGAGATGATCAGATGTATATCCATAAATTGACACAAGCCAACTTGGGCAACACTTCAACGATTATTGGACGGGATCATCGATGATCGTTATCATCGCTCATCAACGCTCATTACAAGCCAGTTACCTATTCAAGCTTGGCATGAGAGTATTGGGGATGCTACGTTGGGCGATGCCATTTTGGATCGCTTAATACATAATGCTCATCGTATTGAAGTTAAAGGGCCCTCAATGAGAGAAACCATTGCTAAGAAATCATGCAAAAAGGAAATTTTGTAGTAAAATTAAAATATGCGTCGCTTTGCTCCGACTGATCCACATCGTTCGGAATTAGTGATCCAGATGCGTCGGAATCAGTGATCCACTTTCTTCGGAATGTGTGATCCACTTCGTCGGAATAGGCACAATGTACGTTTTTGCATATTTTTCTCTCAAAGAATTTTCTGAAAATGATTCATGTTAATTTTTTAATCATAACTCTTTCCGGATAAGGATACTCTATAAAACCAGTTCGATGATATAATTTTTGAGCGTCATTAGTGAGCAATATCCAAGTATCAATTTTTTTAAGCTCTTGTGTGATAAAAATAGCATCTATTAACCTCTTGCCTAAGCCTCTTCCTTGATGAGAATGTAGAATAAATACATCCGCTAAATATGCAAATGTTGAATAATCAGTAACAACCCGAGCAAATCCAACCTGCTTATTGATATCATATACAGCAAAACAAAATGAGTTTTTTATAGACTCAACTATTTGTTCTAAACTGCGTGTTGAAGCCCAATAGCTGTTGCTTAAAAACGTATAAATGACATCGATATCTAATTTTTCTTTATCGGTAGAAATAACAAAATTTTCTTGTTTCCAGTTTGACATTTTGATGCTTACCTGCAAATTAAAAATGGGGAAAACATATGGATCATCTAACAGCACTCAAAAATAATATCACAATTATTTGCATTTTTAATGCTCGTCTCTCTGCATAGCCAGTAATTTAGCAAAGTACCCGTTTTTTGCTTCTAACTCAGCGACTGGACCATCTTCAATAATTTTACCACCTTCAAAAAACAAGATTCTATCCATCGACATGATAGTTGAAAGTCGATGAGCGATAACAATCACCGTCTTATCTATCATCACGGAGCGCAGTGCATCCTGAATTTCTTTTTCAGTGACTGAATCCAATGAAGAGGTAGCCTCGTCAAGAATTAAAATCGGTGCATTTTTTAAAATGGCTCGCGCAATAGCGATTCGTTGTCTTTGACCACCGGAGAGTCGGATTCCTCGTTCACCAACCAAAGACTGATATCCTTCCGGAAGCTGCATAATAAACTCATGGCATTTTGCTAGTTCTGCCGCTCTGAATACTGCATCATCAGACGCTTTCGTATCTCCATAGCGAATATTATCCATGAGGCTTCGATGAAACATCTCCGTTTGCTGTGGAATTAGTGCTATGTTTTTCATTAAACTGTCACGAGTAACGGAACAGATATTATGTTCATCAATCCTGATTTCACCATTCTGAATTTCATACAAGCGTAATAGTAGATTTATAAATGACGTTTTCCCTGCACCGGAATAACCAACCAAACCAACTTTTTGCTTGGGTTGAATCGTAAGATTCAAATGTTTAAATAATAATTTGTTGTTATCATAATTAAAACACACGTCACTGAAACAGATTTCCCCATGAGAAACGTGTAACGAATTAGCAGTTTCACAATCCTCAATATCATGTGGAACAATGATAACATTCAAGGCTTGCTGGCATTTCCCAATGTCTTTGGACAAATTCGGCATGGCTTGCGTCAACCCATTTACCATATTAACGATGGTAATAGATAAACCAAGAATAAATGTAAAATCACCTACAGTAATTGCACCATACACTCTGAAATAAATCAGTCCTCCCATTAACAGAGTAATGAGTAATGTGAAAATCATATTTAAACAAAAATCAGTATATATGATTCGTCGTTGTAGTAATTTATCCTCCGATCCAACACGATTGACGGCATCTTCAATGCGCGTTGTTTCAAAGAAAATATTTGAAAAAATCTTAGCATTAATTATATTGGCAATACTATCAACTAATTGCCCTGACAGCCGACTATTTGCTTCCGAAAAATCGTGCGCGGCCACTGATGTTTTTTTTGCCAACTTATAACCATTCATTACATAAATAATGACCCCAATCAGTAAAACAGCAGCAAAATAAATATGTACGGTGGTCAATAAAACCAAGGCAATAATCAAGGTAAACGAATTTCCTAGTATATTACGATTAAACGATTGAATAATGGATTCAACACCTTCAGCGACACACTGTGTTTTATTTGCTAGGTCACCAGAAAAATTTCGTTGAAAAAAAGATAGTGAATGCTTAGTGAGATGTTCAAACATAGCAACAGAAATTTCTGTCCTGAGTTTTGGGAATAGTTTCAAGCAAATATAAAAATAGATCCGCATGGCTGCATTGTGAATCAGGGTTAATAAAATATAAAACACCGCGGGATAAATAACAGCCTGTAAAAAAAGAGTAGGCTTGTCAGCATTGATGGTCGCTGCATCAATAATTATTTTTAATACATAAGGGCCCAGAGAAATTTCAAGGGAGGCAATCATTATAATAAGCAGAAAACCTGCTATAGAAATAGGATGATTGCGTAGAAAATACCAGATAAATGCAGCTAGACGCTCTGGTATTTTGTCCTTTATTTGACTCATCACCACTTCCTTATATTGTGTGTTTATAGGGTATAATTGACGCGTTATGGTAGTTATTTATAGAGTATATCCCCCCATAACGCTCATTTTATATGGAAACATTAAATTCTGCTCTCGTTTTCCATCAATCAACCAAAATATGAGCATTAACTTGGCGGCGGATCACACAACAACGCCATAAAAATATGATCTTCATATTGACCATCAATGCGGCTTTTATTTTTATGAATTCCTTCTTCAACAAAACCTAGTTTCTTATAAAGCGCGATAGCTGGTTTATTATTTTCAAATACCGTTAATTCAATACGGGTTAATCCTTTTATTTTTGCCCGTTGAAGTGCCGCTCTGATGAGAGCTTCTCCAATTCCTTGTCCACGGTAATCCGCTAATACACCAATACCTAAAGATCCAACGTGATCAAAAATAGGCCGAGCGAGCGAGGTTATGTCACACCAACCAATGATTTTTTCTTCATTTAATGCGACAAAATGCGGCCAGCTATCGTTGATATTGTTTTGAACAAAGATTTTTGTGGTGTCGATCGGTGGTCCTTCTAAAAACGCCAAATACTTACGCTCTCTAGCCACACTATCAACAGCGTGCCAAAAACCTTCAATGTGTTTTTCCTCTATAGGAACAATATTAAATTTCATTCTTTGACCTCTGTCTATACAGTATTTATGTGTGCGTACTCAAACCGTGCCAACGATACAACAACACAAAGGCTCCAATCAATAGGCCAGTGGTCGCGCCCAAGGCAATTCCTATGACTCCTAAATGCATCATAAAAGCCATAAAATAAGCTAGCGGCACTCCGATAATCCAAATGACTAACAAATTAATGTACATTGGAAATTGAGTATCAAACAACCCTCGCAACACACCAATTAAAACATGGCGTACTCCATCCACTATTTGTGAAAAGGCCAAAATAACAAAAAGCACCACAATATAATTGAGCGTCTGAGCGTTGTTAAGATCGTTAACATTGATATACAAGGAAGACAAGGATTTGGGAATGAGTATAAATGCAAATGCAACCAATAAAGTAACAACCAATACACAACCTATGCTAGCATAACCTAGCTTTTTCACATCCTGAAAATGTTTCTCACCACGAGCTTGCCCTACGAGTATGCCGCTTGCTTGAGACAGTGAGAAAATAGAGATCATCACTACAAATGAATACTGATTCACGACTTGGAACGCCGCCAGTGATGAAGCTCCTAACCAACCAATCATCACACCAATAACAAAGAATGAGAGCATCTCACCACCCATCTGAACACAAATAGGCCATCCAACAGCTAAAAGTTGCCAAAACTGCTTTAAATGGGTATGCGCTCGATACTTAAATAGTTGATAACAGTTAAATTCGTTTGAAAAATAAAACCATGTAGTCGTAAAAAAAAAGAAAAATATATTTTGTGCGGCACGTGCATACCCAAGACCTGCCACTCCATATGCTGCGAAGCCAAACTTCCCAAATATCAATACGTACGCTGTAGACAGCAAGACAATGACGCTTAAAATGCTAGCGGACAACATAAGTGTTTTTTTGTGAATTCCATAACCAAACTGCTGATTACAGACGACTAAAAGCTCTGGAATAACACACCATACAAACGCATTGAAATACAGTTGCACGATTTCGGTGATTTCTTTGGATTGCCCAAAAAATAGCAATATCGGCTCAATATAAACGAAGACGATCATGACGGGAATACTGATAACTAAACCTAGAACCCAACCTTGTTGTACAAGGACACCAATATCCAAATACTTTTTTTCACCATACGCATGTCCAACTAAGACGCTCAACGAAAACAAAAGAGAAAGACCTGTCACTACAATGGATAATTCTGTTGAAAAAATGAGTGCACAAGCAGCAAGAACTTGCGATCCCAATTGCGCCAACATCACCATACATAGAAAACCACCAGCAACGTTAATCAATGAACTACCTGTCATGGGTAACGCAAGTGAGGAGATTCGCTTGCACGCGTCCACGTAGCGCATATTTTTATTGTTGATTGCTTTCATATTTTTCCAAAAAAATCATGCTCATAGTCACAAAAAACGCGTTTTACTTGAATAAATAGTATGAGTGGTCAGGCAGAGAGCCTAAATCGTCTTTACCATGAAACAATAGCTATCTTCGTTTTTTATATTCACGAAAATGACCACATTTTTTATATCCTAACTGCCGATAGAGTGGATAGCCTTCGTTAGATGCTTGTAAAACGGCAACGTGATAACCAAGCTCCTTTGCTCGCTTTAATCGATATTCTTGCATGGCTCTACCATAACCTTTTCTGCGTTCAGAAGTAACCGTTGATAGCCAATGCAATCCTGCAACTTGTGCAAAATAGCAGGATAACCCACGCACAACGGGTTTTCCATCAACGTATCCAACATAATATTCAATCGGATCATCATCCGTTAAAATCGAGGCTATCCATGAGAAATACGTTTTAAACGCAGCCTCATCATTGGCAAGTACTAATGCAAAATCAAGCAGTGTTTTTTCATCGGTTGCACGAATAATATTAAGCTTTGGTATGGAGAAAACTTGTCCATCCCAAGCATCTAAATCAAAATACATTGCGCGATTGTTCTCAGTATTTTTATAGCCATGACTTTCTAAATGTACGGATAAATCCTCTGGTTGATCATGAGGACTGCTCCACCATGAAAATGGGCTATTTTTTTGAGTAAAGTAATCGGTTACTTCTGAAACTTTTTTATTGGCATCTGCCGAAGAAAAATCAGCGTCTATTACATAATTAAAAGTGTCATCTGGTAGACCCGAATTAACCAGAGTAAATCCTGGTACCCTGATGAGTTCAACCTGACTTAAATATTGAGCAAAATGAGTCATATGAACATTAAGATTTGCCTCCATTGCTTTGACTAGCTTTTCATGAGACCAATCTTTAGCAAGTACTCCTGTGTTTGGCAACAGATAATCTCTCTTTCGTTCTAGCCAGAGCTTGGCTTTGGTATCAATTTCTTGAACTAATTTGTCTTTTCCAGAAACATAAGAATAGATATCCTCGGGAAATTTTGTTGCCAATTGAATTTTAAGCGTGGCATAATCATCGGCTACCTTGGGATGATGAATAACATAGTTTCTGAAATTAATATGACGATTAATTTGAGGACTTCCTCTTTCATGTAGATGTAAATGAAACCGGATTGTTTGATCTTGCCGTTTTGTAAAGAAGCTTACATGGGGAATGATTTGGCGCTGGATTGGGTCATAATTTAATTGAGTTAATTTTTCCGATATAGCATGAATATCATCTACATTATCGAGTACCAGCATCATATCAATGGCAGGTTTTGCTGGCATATCAGGGATACTGGTGCTACCTATGTGATAAATTTCTTTAAGGCATGCGCCTATTGTCTTTTGGATTCGATTAGCCTCGTTTCTGAATAGCTCGGGCCAATGTATGTTATAAGGAACCACTTCTACTTTGTATGGTACGGCTGAATTCATTTGATTCCCAATTTATTAACTATCGTTTACACAATATCCAACCTTACTTAGGCCACCAATATTTTTATGTATTTTCCTCTTCGCTGAAAAGCCTACAGCGCCAATCTTCAACTATTGCCGTGTCTTTACCTTCAACATATATTTTAAAAAAATCAGTCACATAATTTGCTGCACAATGAATATCGAATGCTGTTATATTAATATATTCCTGAAGCAGTACTATCGAATATTTTGACTGGCTTGGAGAACCAGGATGTACAATTTGTCGAGTTACATGCGCCCTCAAACATCCTCTTTCTTTTTCTAACGTTAAATCTATTAGCTCTTTGAAGCGATTCCATAATTCTTTCTCATGATTTTCTTTAGGTAACCATTCGGAAACAACAAAAACATGATCTGACATATTTTTATCCCCTTGTGTATGTCTACTGGTCTTGCTGACTTAACTCCGCGATCCATTGCTCGCGAGCATCCCAGACCAAATCAAAACTTAAAGCAGCATTATTTTTTATCCATGCCTTAATAAACGTCTGGTGCTTCTCTATTTTAAATAATCCAATTTGTTGAGGCGTAATATTAATTTCTTCTTCTAAATGAGCATTAAACGAAAATTCTGTAGAATCTGGGAACGTGATATCCAAAGTATGATTATTATATTTTAAATAACAATGGGACTCGGGTAGTGCTTGTAAATGATAGCGCTTCAAAATAGTATCTATTTTGGGCATGTTTTTTGTGGTTAAAAGAAAAATACCAAGCGTGAGTTTTAAAGGAATTGACAACTCCTCTGCTAGAGTCGTAATTAACGCATGTTTAGCACTACAAGCCCCCTTTTTTTCATTAAGAACTTGTAAATAATTTTCCCTATTTGTTGTACGACCGTAAGGTAAGTTATGTACATACTCTATAGCATCCCAGAAAGTTGAAACATTCTCTTTTAAAAAGGATTTGCTAACCTCTCCGTAAGGTTTTATTACTATATTTGGCAATTTAATCTTTTTGAGATAGTTCATCAATAACATATTTAGTAAGATTCCAACGTTAATTTATTGATCTGCAGTTTTCCACCTGTCTCATACAAAAAACATCAACCAAGTTTCCCTTAAAATGGGTTTGTTTCATATGGCTCAGCCCAACTTTTTGTGCAACTTGTTTTGACGCCATATTATCCACATGGATGATAGAAATCAGATGAGCAATATTTAATTGGTTAAAGGCATAATTTTTCATGGCTTGAGCTGCTTCAGTTGCTATTCCTTGCCCCCAAAAAGCGCTATCTAGACGATAGCCAAGCTCAATATGAGTTTCATTATCAATGACTTGTTTTATGAATCCGCAAAAGCCTAAGAGCCGGTTATTTTCTTTTAACGTAACAGCCAATAAACCAAAACCTAATTCTTCATATTGTGAAATGATCCAAACCAATAGATCTTTAGTGGTCTCTTTTTCAAGTGCTTTCCCATTACCTATATAGCGCATTACTTCAGGATCGGCACATATTAAAGCAAAATCATCGAGATCATGTAAGTTAAACGGCCGAAGTATTAATCGTTCAGTCTCGATTTTTAGATTTTCGCATGGGATAGCGTTCATTTGTGTTTTCTCTCAAGTACCCGACTAACCAAATTATAGCATTTGTTTAATTGAGCATGTAGAAAATTTAGCAGTTCATTGAAAATAATTGGGTGTTTTTAATCATACTCTGTGATGAAGCAATGATGAAAACTCGATGATCTCATCTAAATAAGACAAAAAAATCATAGTAAAAACAAATCATTATACTAATATATGTCTCATCATCTCACTCATCATGTTATCATCGCTGTATTTTACAAAAAAACCAATTAAATTCAAATAAAAACATTAAAAATCATTGGGTTAAAGAAAGTCATTCAGATGACGAAAGGTGTGTAGTCTTTGCTTCTAAGTCTTTATTCCACTCATTTATTTTACCAAGTATTTTTATGGTATGATGAGTCTTCTTTGTTATGAAGCGCACTGTTTTCGTTGCGCGCTTGAGACAAAAACACCGAATCAATAATCCTTGAAATCTTCGCCAAAAGAAACACAGTCCATGGGTTTTAATAGTGGCGTTACAAACAGATCTCGTAGAGCCACCTTTTATCCACAAGCCAATAGGTCAGGAGCACCCTTCATTTTGTGCGGATAGGCCTGTTGGCCCTGTGGGTAAATGTGGCGACACTCGGATTTTGGGGGGTATCGATGTTTTTTATTCATCTTATGCACGCTTTCATTTTCTCCGTAGCTTTTGCCAGATGAACTGCGATTTGCTTTTCTTTTGCAGAATGCCCTGCACTATTAACAAAAACCAACTCAGAGCCAGGCCATATTCGATGAAGATCATAAGCATTTTTTGGCAATGTTATGATGTCGTAACGCCCATGGACAATAATTAGAGGTACGTGATTAATTATGTTTATGTTATCGATGAGTTGGTTTTCTTTGAGAAAAAAATGATTGACACAATAATGCATATAGATACGTGTTAAACCGAGGATTAATCTGTCATCAGACATGGATTGCTTGAGCTTCTTAGCGGACAGGTTAAGAAAAGAGCAGGTGAAGTCATATTTAATAAATGCTCTTGCGGCTGGGATTGCTATGTCTAAATCAGGACTCATCACTCGTCGATAATAGGCGTTGATTAAATCATGTTGCTCTTCAATAGGGATGTAATCATTGAGCGCTTGCCACGCATCAGGAAAGATCCTGCCCATTCCAAACCATAAGTCTTGAGTTTCGTGTTTGCGTGCAAGAAAGATGCCACGCAAAATGAAACCAAGAACATGACTGGGGTACGTTTCACCATAAGCGATGGCAAGGGCACTGCCCCATGAGCCACCAAACACAAGCCATTTATCAATATGTAACTCTTTTCTCAGCGATTCAATATCAGCGATGAGATGCTGTGTTGTATTGTCCTTTATTTCGCTGAATGGTTTTGAGCGCTTAGCCCCACGTTGATCAAGTAAAATAATGCGCCAAAACTCAGGATCAAATAAGTTTACAGTATCTTCGTCACAACCCGCACCCGGACCACCATGTAACACGATGACGGGAGTACCGTTTGGATTGCCATATTGGCCATACCAGATTTCATGTATTGCCGAAACACGCAAGAAGCCTTCCTGAAAAGATTTACAAGGCGCGGCACTACTTGGGAGCAGCAATTGTTTTGATCTAAGTTTTGTCATTTTTATTTTTCATGCAAGAGATATCAACAAAATGGTACCACATAATTTAGGATGCAAGACACTTTGACGAATCGGTACCAAGATTGGTACCAAAAAACAGAAATCTAAAACCTTTTAATTCGTAACTCATTGATTTTATTGGTCGGGACGGAAGGATTTGAACCTTCGACCACTAGCACCCCATGCTAGTACGCTACCAGGCTGCGCTACGCCCCGACTCGGATTGAATATTAACGTTTCTTTAGAAAAATAACAATCATTCATCCTCAACTAAATGCATTAATCCCCGTAATATGTCGTCCCAGGACCAACGTATGTACGTTATCAGTTCCCTCATACGTTAATACACTCTCTAAATTCAATAAATGACGAATAACATGATACTCCAAACTAATACCATTAGCCCCTAGCAAATTACGACAGGATCGCGCAATTTTAATGGCCTCTCTGCAAGCATTTCCTTTCGCAAATGAAATCATTGCTGGAGTCTCACGTCCCTCGTCTTTTAAACGACCCAGCCTTAAATTTATCCACTGCGCTTTAATAATTTCTGTGTACATCATCGCTAAATCTTTTTGAATCAATTGAAAAGATGCCAATGGTTTATCAAACTGCTTTCTTTCAAGTAAATAACTTCGCGTTAAATCAAAACATGCTTTCGCCGCGCCCATTGCGCCCCACGCAATGCCGTAACGCGCTTGATTCAAACAATCCAAAGTTGCACTTAAGCCACGCTCACTTCCTACCAAATAATTCGCTTCTGGAATGAATACATCCTCAAAAAATAAAGCCCCTGTAACCGAAGCTCGCAACGACATTTTGTGCTTTATTTCTTCTCGCTTAAATCCTTTAAAGTCTTTTTCAACAATAAAACCACGGATCCCTTCTTCTGTTTTTGCCCATACAATAGCAATATCAGCGATGGTAGCATTCGTAATCCACATCTTAGAACCATTTAAACAATAACCCCCTGCCACCTTTTTTGCGTGAGTATGCATGCTGGCTGGATCTGAACCCGAATTGGCTTCAGTCAACCCAAAACAACCGATACATTCCCCCACGGCCATTAACTTTAAAAATCGATTCTTTTGTTCTTCTGTCCCATAACGAAAAATCGGAAACATACACAGTGAATTTTGAACGGATACAAAACTGCGAAGGCCGCTATCTCCTTGTTCTAATGCTTCACAAACCAAGCCATAGCTCACATAAGATGCCCCTGCCCCCCCATATTCAAAAGGTAAGGTCAAACCCAACAAGCCCAGTTTGGCAATTTTTTTTATGAGTGCCTCTTGAAAATGTCCTGTCTCAAAATCAACCGTGATATGCGGAAGTACATCTCGATCAACAAAACGCGATACTTCATCACGAATCAGTCGCTCATCATCGTTTAATTGTTCATCAAAATAGAATAGATCGTCCATGCCAAATCTCCTTTAAGAAGATGGTAAAAAATCAATAGATAATTTAGACTTATAGTATTCAACACAATGTAAGAGAATACAATGAAATGCTTGTGTGTGTCTTGTCTGTTACTATTACTCTGCGCCTGTAATAATCGTGCGACCGATGCAGTCAGTTATCATCAAATCATAACCTCCCCCAAAAACAGATGGATCCATTGGGGTGAAACGACGCCTGTTGATGTAACAGAACCGATGGAAAAATCAAACCACGCTTGCCCCCCACCCGCGTACGAATGAGTCAATAATCAAATTCTATTAAGCATGAATCGGTAAAGATATGACTTCTGGGCGTTTTTCTTTGAGTTGGTTGCGTTCATCAACAAATACAACAGTCGTAATATGCGATAAACAACGCTCTTCTGCCAATTGAATAAATGAAGCAATAATAATGATGTCGCCAGGCGTAACTAAGTGTGCTGCTGCGCCATTAACACAAACGGCGGTTGAGTTCGGATGACCAAGAATGGCATACGTCTCAAACCGCGTTCCAGCCGTGACGTTCCAGATATGGACCGCCTCGTGAGGTAAGATATCTGCAGCCTCAAGCAACTCAGGTGAGAGCGTGATACTGCCTTCGTAATCTAAATCTGCATGTGTTATAGTCGCCCTATGAATTTTTGATTTCAGCATGCGTCTATAATTCATGATCTTATAATTACCTTTAAAACACTTAAAAAGTCTTAAACTACTTCAACTTCTTCAGCTTGTGGTCCTTTTTGCCCTTGAGCTGCACGGAACATTACTGCCGCACCTTCTTGAAGGGTTTTGAAACCGTTGCCAGTAATAGCGCTGAAATGAACGAAGTAATCTTTTCCATTGCATTCAATGAAACCGAAACCTTTGCTCTCGTTAAACCACTTTACTGTACCGCGTACTTTGTCCGCCATGTTACCTTGCTCCTTTAAGCATAAAAAAAATCAATCGACGCATTGTCGTCCAATCTGCATACCTATGTCAATAGGTATGTGCGATTAAATCGCATATTAAGTTTCATCCGCCACATAACCGCACCCTTCCTGTGGACAAATAAGTTGTCTACCATGCCGCTTAGTCTCTTTTAACGTGAGGACCGGCCAATGACATGTAGGACATGCCTTATCAAGTGGTTCGTTCCAAAGCGCATAATCGCACGTTGGATAAGCCCCACACGAATAAAAAATACGACCTTTTCTCGACTTTCTTTTTAAGATAGTCGTCGTTTGACATTTAGGACAGTTTACCCCTGTATCCGCTGGTTTTTCTAATGGTTCGATAAATTTACATTGGGGATAGTTACTGCACCCAATAAATCGTCCATAACGTCCTGTTTTGATATGCAATGGATGTGTGCAATCAGGACAAACTCGTCCTTCCACAACTTGAGCTTCAGCAACGGGGTCAGCACCACCTGTAGCTAAATCCTGAGTATAGTCGCACTCAGGAAAACCTGTGCAGCCTATAAACCGACCTCGTTTTCCAAGTCGAATAGATAATGGCTTCGTACATTTTGGACATTTTTCATCAAGCATCTCAGTAGTGACATCTTTACGTTGAACAGAATCATCAATTGACGTTACTTGTTGAATGAATGGCCCCCAAAACTCTGTGAGAATAGGGATCCACTCTTTTTCACCTCGAGCGATGGCATCAAGGGTATCTTCGAGTTGAGCGGTGAACTGATAATCAACATAGCGTGTAAAGTACTCCGTAAGAAACTTACTTACAATACGACCAACATCGGTTGGAGAAAATCTTTTTTTATCGACAGTTACATAATCACGCTGTTGTAATGTATGAATAATTGATGCATAAGTCGATGGACGGCCAATATCAAATTCTTCTAATGCCTTAACCAATGTTGCTTCAGAATAACGGGGTGGCGGCTCTGTAAAATGTTGGTTTGCTGCTATATCGTGCAGTTGAACCTCATCTCCCACGACAAAGACAGGGAGTTTTGCAGTGTCGTCATCTTCCTGTTTAGAGTCATCTTGACCCTCTTCATACACGGCAAGAAAACCAGGAAATGCAACAGTTGATCCATTGCTTCTAAAAATATGCGATTCACCACATAAAAAATCTACCGCAATGGTATCAATTAAAGCATCCATCATTTGTGAAGATAATGTTCGCTTCCATATCAACACATATAAATTATATTGATCCGGTGTCAAAGAGGCCTGAACCATTTCCGGTGTACGTCTGATAGAAGTTGACCGAATCGCTTCATGAGCCTCTTGTGCATTTTTAGATTTCGTTTTGTATACACGTACAGCCTTAGGACAATTCTCTTCACCAAAGCGTTCATTAATATATGCGCGAATTTCATCTGTTGCTTCTTGAGACAAGTGAACGGAATCTGTACGCATATAGGAAATTAGACCGACTGTTCCTGTGCCTACATCGATACCTTCATACAACTGCTGCGCAACAGTCATGGTTTTTCGCGCAGTAAATCCAAGTTTTCTTGCTGCCTCTTGCTGTAATGTAGACGTTATAAAAGGTGCGTAAGGCTGGCGTTTTCGCTGTTTTTTATCAACTGATTTAACTGTAAGCTTTCCGTTGGCGTCTTTTAATAACGTTGCTTTTACATCATGCCCTTTTGTGGCATCGGTTATTGTGAACTGTTGCAGTTTCTCATTGTTGTAATGCGTTAGCCTTGATTCAAACAAAGAAGCATGGTGCTCGCATTTAGCGATAATTTTCCAATATTCTTGTGAAACAAAAGCCTCGATGGCTTCTTCACGCTCTACAATAAGACGTAAAGCCGGGCTTTGAACACGTCCTGCTGATAATCCACGTCTGATTTTTTTCCATAACAATGGCGATAAATTAAATCCAACCAAATAATCAAGTGCACGCCGTGCCTGTTGTGCATTCACAAGATCCATAGCAATGTCTCTTGGATGTGCAATCGCTTCTTGTATTGCTGACTTTGTGATTTCATTGAAAAAAATACGTTGTACTGTTTTACCTTCGAGTAACTTTCGCTCGTTCATTAACTCATAAATATGCCAAGAAATTGCTTCGCCTTCGCGATCAGGGTCAGTTGCGAGCAATAATGAATCTGATTTTTTCAGGGCCTTTGAGATAAGCTCTATGTGACGAGCATTTCGCTCAATAGGCGCATAGGTCATGAGAAAACCTTCGTCAGGCTTAACCGAGCCCTTTTTAGCAGGTAAATCCCTGACATGACCATAAGAGGCCAATACTTCATAATCCTTACCAAGATATTTCTGAATTGTTTTTGCCTTTGCCGGTGATTCAACAATCACTAAATGCTTGCTCATACGAATTAACCTTTTAAACGCGTTTAATGTAACGCTAAACCATCTTCACGTTGATACAACACCATATCAAGAAAAGCCAATTGCTCTGGCAATAGGCGTTCAGCCAGGGTATTGCGAATCGTCCATTTTGTTTCTTGTAAATCAACAAACCGCGACTCCGAAAACAAGAGTCGGTTAATAATAAGTTCCCGCAGTTCTGGCGTAACAATCTGCAAGTCGCCCATCCGTTTTAAAAACTGATAACTTGCTTTTGTTAATTTCATTCGTTCTTCATGTGTGAAAATACGAATTCCTGAAGCGCTAGGCTCCCGTATCAGTGCAAGTTGTAAAACATTCTTTTTTTCAACACCGGACAGATCGTGCCGAGCCACCGGCGATTCAGTTGACTCCTTGATTTGAGTCAGCGCCTTTTCGAATAAGGTCAGTAACAATTCAAATATATTATTCTTCATCGTGAACACCTCATATAACCCCCAGGAACAGCTTTTATAAGCCCCTGTAACTCAAACTCAGCCAAATCGCATATGATTTCTGCGACTGACAAGCCACTGACCGAAAGCATTTCATCTACTGTTGTTAGGTCGTACCCAATCCATCGAATCAAAGATTCATTTTTATCCGCTTCTAGAGGCGGTTTGTCAATAGGTTTAGACATTTGCCACCCCATAACCTCTGAAAGCACCTCCTGAGGAGATGTTACCAATGTTGCACCTTGTTGCAATAAATGATGACAACCCTTAGATTGTTGATTATAAATAGACCCTGGTATCGCAAAAACACTTCGATTTTGCTCCATCGCCATTCGTGCAGTAATGAGCGAACCACTCTTTATTGCAGCCTCAACAACCAATGTGCCCAATGATAAACCACTTATTATACGATTTCTGCGTGGGAAATGTCCAGCATTGGGCGTAACTTTTAATGAGAATTCTGTTAACAACAACCCATCCGTACAAATTTTTTCAGCTAGTTTCGCATGTTGTAAAGGATAAATGCAATCAATTCCCGTTGCCATCACAGCAATTGTTCTGCCTTTCGCAGAAAGACACCCTTCATGGACTTCACCATCAATGCCTAGTGCAAGACCACTGGTAATTGTAAGTTGTTCCTTTGCCAATTCAAAAGCAAATGAACGTGCTATTTTTCGTCCTGTTACAGAAGGATTACGCGTGCCAACCATTGCCAATGAGCTTGAGTCGAGTGCACTCAAACACCCTTTTGCGTAAAGAACAGGTGGAGGATCATGAATTTCTTTTAATAATGGAGGATAAAGGGGGTCAAGCAACGTTAAAATTGTATGATGCGATTCAGACTGCTCCCAGTGTAAATCTGCATCAATCGCAGCAAGCGGTATATTTTGAAGTGCTTGAGATAATTTTGGCGGAAGCCCCGCTTCGATACGGTCATTGTGTGACAATTGAAATAGATCATTTAAATTGGGCCATCGATTCAAAAGTTTGATGACTGTCCGGGGTCCAATCCCTGCAATACGATTTAAAGCCAGAAGGTAGTGTTTATTGTTCATGTCGGGTATAATATCATGCATTACTTTGACTTAACCAGACAATTTCATTATGGCCTTACGCAAAATTATTTATCTCCCTGACGAGCGATTAAGACAACGAAACGCACGTGTAGAACAATTCGATAATGACCTTCAAACCCTTATTAATGATATGTTCGATACCATGTATCATGCCAAAGGTGTAGGACTTGCTGCGCCTCAAATTGGCATTAACCTACAATTATCTGTTGTTGACGTTATTGGCGATAAAACAGAACAAATTGTACTGGTTAACCCCGAGATCATTCAAAAAACAGGTGAAACTGAATATACCGAAGGGTGTTTATCTGTTCCTTCTGCTTATGATACGTTAACTCGCGCAGAAACAGTCACTATTCGTGCACAAGATCGCTTTGGAACCCCCTTTGAAATGACGGCTACTGAATTACTGGGTCAGTGTTTTCAGCATGAAATTGATCATCTTAACGGAAAACTATTTGTAGACCATCTCTCCCCTTTAAAGCGCGCCATTGCACGACGAAAGCTCGATAAATATAAACGTCGAAACGCCGCTTCATCATGAAAGGATTAACGATTGGTTTTGCAGGAACGCCTGCATTTACGCTGCCCTGCCTAAATGCATTACACGATTCGCGTCATCATTTAAAGGCCATTTATACACAACCCGACAGACCTGCTGGCCGAGGGCGAGCAATGCAAGCCTCTGCTGTTAAAACATGGGCCTTAGAACACAATGTCTCTGTTTATCAACCCCTTAACTTTAAAGAAAAAGAAACACGAGATATTCTTCAACACTTAGCCTTGGATGTACTTGTTGTCATTGCCTACGGACTCATTCTTCCTGCTGCTGTGCTTGCAATACCAAGATTAGGTTGTATTAATGTTCATGCTTCTCTCTTACCTCGTTGGCGTGGAGCCTCACCCATTCAACAAAGTATTTTACATGGGGATACCGAAACAGGGATAACCATCATGCAAATGGATGTTGGGATGGATACTGGCCCAGCATTCACAACTGCGCACTGTGCTATCTCAACTGAAGACACTGCGTCTACACTACATGATAAATTAGCCACTTGTGCTACAAGCCCTTTACTCGAAACACTGGATGCACTCGAAAACAACCGTGCTATATTAACCCCACAAACGTCAAGTCTTGTAACCTACGCCCCTAAAATTTTAAAAACGGATGCACTGATTAATTGGAGCAACACAGCAATCACGATTGATCAAGCCATAAGGGCTTATAATCCTTGGCCTATTGCTTATACAACCATTAACGACTCTACCATTCGGGTCTATAAATCCAAGGTGACAACCCAGCCGTGTCATTCGATTACGCCTGGCACCATCCTTTCGATTGAAAAAGAAGGCCTTTTAATTGCCACAAAAGATCATGCGCTATTACTCGAAACAATTCAGCTGCCAGGCTCAAGAGCGATGTCTGTTGCAGAGTGTTTGCGAGGAGAGCCAACTCGCTTTTTAAAAGGACAATGTTTTCAATGACGTTAAAAAAAAATGAACGCGAACTTGCTCGCGATGCACTAGTCCTCGTTTTTAAAGAACGAACACCCTTATCTCACCACATTGCAGCGTTACCGCCCTTCTCCAGAAATCTTTGCTTTGGCGTATGTCGGCATGCAATTCAACTTGAAACCTTAGCGCTTCACCTTTTAAAAAAGAAACCCAAAGGATTAGATGTTTGGATTAGCTTGCTCATGGGCCTTTATCAAATCCATCATTTAAAACTCCCTGATTATGCTGTGGTCCAAGAAACAGTTGCTTTACTCAATACCCACAAAACACGTTGGGCACGAGGCTTAATGAATGCAACGCTGAGGCATTATTGTCGAGACCAAGCGCAAATAATAGCGGAGATTAAAACCAAGCCTGCCTTTATTAACAACCATCCTGAATGGTTGATCGGTCGTCTAAAAAAAGCTTGGCCAAATGATTGGGAAAGTATCCTTCAAAACAACGATATACATCCCCCCATGAGTATTCGTGTTAACACGAGTAAAATATCTACATCAGCCTACTTAAAAGAATTAACAAAAATAAGCAAGCATGGAAGGCTTTTAGAACATGCCCCAGGAGGGATCAGCTTATCAGACCCTTGTGATGTATATGAATTACCAGGGTTTCAAGAAGGTCTGGTTTCTGTACAAGACGAAGCTGCACAATTATCAGTTACACTCCTCGATTTAAAGCCGAACCTTCGCGTATTAGATGCCTGTAGTGCCCCAGGTGGAAAAACAGGCCACATCCTCGAAACAGAGGCCCATCTAAAAACGTGTGTTGCATTGGATGTTGATGCAAGACGTTTGTCTCGTGTCCAAGAAAACTTGAACAGACTAAATCTTCAAGCAACGTTAATTCAATCGGATGCTTCTGATACAAAAAAATGGTGGGACAATGTGCCGTTTGATCGCATATTATTAGATGCCCCATGTTCAGCAACAGGCGTTATTCGTCGACACCCAGACATTAAACTTTTACGCACGCCAGAAGAAATCACAGCCATCAACGCGATACAAAAAAATCTACTCGAATCACTGTGGCCGTGTCTAGCTCACAATGGCATATTACTCTATGCAACATGCTCTGTTTTACCTGAAGAAAATGAGCTACAAATAGCGCAGTTTGTCTCTGAAAATCCAGATTGTGAAGTAATATCTAAAACATTATCGTGGGGCATAAATACCGGGCATGGTTATCAAATTCTACCCGGTGAGAATAATATGGATGGATTTTTCTATAGTATCTTACTTAAAAAATAATTAACCCTAGGCGTCACTAAGCCACAGATGTAGACTTTCGGATAAATGCCACCATCACACCTTACTCAAATTTTATTTATTGATAATGAAGTTCTCCAATATTTCAGCTTCTCACTATAATTTAACCTCAGGGATCCCCTGCACATTACAAGCACATTTATTATCCGCTCTTGGAGGCAATGGCACTTCTGAAAAATCATTCGGATAACACAGATTAATAGTCCACGCACTCTGATTGGGTAAAATACTTTCAGGCAGTGACCAGTAACGTTTTGCATGATATGTTTTTTCCTCACCCCCTTTCCAAAAAACAGGGGTGAATTTTGCATTAAAAAGTAAAACTTCCTTGGGTTCACAATCAAACTTTTCGCGCGTCCAAGATTTCCCAGCGGCTACTGAAACCGACCCTTTTGAGGCGTCTTTTATTGTATCCATAATGTTAATAGTAACGTCATAATCAGTCCAGCAGCTGTCTTTAACCAACATGATGTAACATGGAAAGGCAAACAACTGCGTACTTAACATCAAACCAAAAAAATACCCCACGAGCCTCATCATGCGTCACCTGCAATCATCATTTCTTCCAATAAAATAGACCCACAACGAGTGGCAATATTCGGGTTTACATCAGAGCCCACAGCAACGATATGCTGAAACATATCCTTCATATTGCCAGCAATCGTAATTTCCTCAACAGGAAATTGAATCATACCCTTCTCAACCCAAAACCCTGTCGCTCCACGCGAATAATCTCCGGTTAATATATTGACACCCTGCCCCATCAGTTCTGTTACCAGCAATCCTGTATCCATTTTTTTTAATAAATCCTGAAGATCCCCAGCCGTTGAATCAATTGTTAAATTATGAACACCATCACTGTTGGCCGTGGTTTCTAAACCCATTTTTCGTGCGGAATAACTTCCTAAGGCATACTGACGTAAAATACCGTCTTTTATAAAACAATTGTGCCGTGTGATAACCCCCTCGCCATCGAAAGGTGAACTTCCTAATCCACCCATAATATGAGGCTGCTCATAGACTTGAATATCAGAAGGAAACAGCGTTTTTTCTAGGTTATTGAGTAAAAATGAATTTTTTCTATATAAGTTTGAACCACTGATTGCAGCGATAAACGATGAAAAAAGACCACTGGATACACGTGAAGAAAATATCACAGGACATTTTTGAGTTTTTAATCGGCTAGCACCAAGCCTTTTGGTTGTCCGTTCAACAGCTGAAGCAGCTAACAATTCTATAGACATAAGCTCGCTTGCTTTTCTTGTCGTCGTATACTCATAGTCTCGCTGCATCAAGTCATTCTCTTTTGCAATTAAAGAACAACTGATACTGTGTCGACTTCCTGGCACAATTCCCATAAATCCTTGGCTACTGGCATAGCCAGAGCAAAAGGTATAGCTTGAAACACTCACACCATCCGAGTTGGTAATACGCTTATCAAGATTCAGTGCTTGAGTTTCGCAGGTTGTTGCAAGCGTAATCGCCTCACTGGGTGTGATAGACCAAGCATGTAACAAATCAAGGTTAAGATAATCTTTTTGAATCAACGAAGGGTCAGGGAGACCAAAACAAGGATCTGACGCGCTAACACGTGCAATATCGATGGCTGCAGAAATCATTGCATCCAATGCTTGGGCCGACGTATCGCTACTGCTTGCACTTCCTTTTTTTTGTCCCAAGTACACGGTAATGCCAATGCCCTTTTCCTCACTAAAGGCAACGGTTTCAACCTCACCCATTCGTACATTGACGGAAAAGCCCTCATCATGATTTACAGAAACAGCCGCATCTGATGCGCCTTGTTTCTTTGCCCGGATGAGAACATCTTCCATTAATGAAGAAAGATATTGTGTTGATTTTGTCAAAGAGCTGTTGGTATGTTCGGCTAAATATCGCATAATATTCCAATAATCGTTACTTGTCTTAAATACAAGGATACAAGATAACCATGCTAAGGCAAACCATTGCATTCATCACAAGATACTTTAACGCTTTTTTTGTTATTTATGCATTACTCACAAGCACAAATATATATGCATCGGAATGGAAAACGATCTCTCAAGGGATAGAATACAGAGACCTAGGACTTAACATGCTTACACCTTGGTCACACATCCATGTTTTTCGAATTGATCTAAAATACAATCTACTCGATTTAACCCTGGCGCCCGATCTAGGAAAAAAACTTGCATCGGTTGATGAGTTAGCCTTGCATAGCCACGGGAAAATCGCAATAAATGGTGGTTTCTTTGACGCAACTTACCGGCCTCTGGGATTACGGATTGGCCATCACCACCAATACTCACCCATTAAGCCCATCAGTTGGTGGGGTGTTTTTTCTATTAAAGATCAAAAAGCCCGGGTTTCTAAATTCAATGAGATCAATACAAATGCACTCGACTTCGCTATACAAAGTGGTCCTCGTTTACTGATTAACGGAAAAATACCCGCTCTTAAACAGGGAATAGCAGAACGTACAGCGCTCGGTATTACAGCGGATGGTCATGTCATTATCCTCGCAACCGACCACATGCCTCTCACAACGAACGCACTTGCAACCTTAATGAAATCATTTCCACTCTCATGTCAGCACGCGCTTAATCTGGATGGCGGAAGCTCAACGCAACTCTATGCCCAACTTGGCCTATTTCAACTCAGCTCACCTGGTTTTTCACTCATTACAGATGCCGTGATTGTTAAGCCCAGATAATCACAACTTATCCACAGCATATTCATCATGTTATTCTCTTGTCTTTTACAGACAAACACATTATATTGTAAAAAAGAAAACACAAATAACTATATATTGTGTTTTATGCTTTTCACCCGCCTAGGAGACCACATGTCAGAAATCATTGAGCCAGCATACGTAGAACTAACAATCTACAAGCCAGGGATTCTAAAAACCATTAAACGCAATGGAAAACTTGCTGATTATGATGACGAAAAAATCAAAATTGCAGTCACCAAGGCATTCATTGCCGTTGAAGGTGGAAATGCAGCAAGTTCTAATCGAATTCATGAACAAGTTTACGCCCTCACAAAGCAAATTACCCAAGCTTTTCATCGACGACTACCCACAGGCGGCACCTTACATATCGAAGACATTCAAGACCAAGTTGAACTGGTGCTGATGCGTAATGAACAATACAAAGTTGCACGCGCTTATGTTCTTTATCGTGAAGAGCGCCGTAAAGCACGTAATGCTCAACAAAAAAAAGAATCTCACGATAATAAAACACCTTTAATTCTTATGCCCAATGGCGAGTTAGAACCGCTGAACCTCCAACGCGTAGAAACCATCGTAGAAGAAGCCTGTCGCAATTTAGCTGATGTTAAAGCCGAACCAGTCATTAAAGACGCGATGAGAAACTTATATAACCAAGCTTCACTCGATGACGTTTATAAAGCGTTGATTATGTCTGCACGCGCGCTGGTTGAGACCGAACCAAACTACTCCTATGTCAGTGCTCGTTTACTGCTCGACAGTTTACGTGGTGAAGCACTGAGCAAACTTAATATCAGAGAAAACGCAACGTTTGATGAAATGACAGGCCTTTATCCGACCTACTTTAAAACGTACATTAGCCATGGTATCAAGCAAGGCATGCTCGATCAGAATCTAAGCACCTTTGATTTGGAAAAGCTAGGTAACGCACTACTGCCCGAACGCGATATGCAATTCACGTATTTAAGTTTACAGACCCTCTATGATCGCTATTTTATTCATGATCAATCCATACGCTATGAACTTCCGCAAGCATTCTTTATGCGTGTTGCAATGGGCCTAGCACTGCGTGAAGACAACAAGGAAGAGCGCGCAATTGAATTTTATACGCTGTTATCCTCATTTGATTATATGTCTTCAACACCCACGCTATTCAATGCAGGTACAGTCCGCCCGCAACTCTCAAGCTGTTATTTAACAACCGTTCCAGACAGCCTAGACGGTATTTACAGCGCGATAAAAGACAATGCATTGTTATCCAAATTTGCTGGAGGCTTAGGCAATGACTGGACTTCTGTGCGTGCAATGGGTTCGCATATTCAAGGAACCAACGGACACTCTCAAGGGGTTGTGCCTTTCTTAAATGTTGCAGATGCAACCGCTGTTGCAGTTAACCAAGGCGGCAAACGCAAAGGCGCTGTTTGTGCATATCTTGAATGTTGGCATCGCGACGTAGAAGAGTTTTTAGAGCTCAGAAAAAACACCGGAGATGACCGGCGTCGTACACACGACATGAATACCGCTTTATGGATACCCGACCTCTTCATGAAACGTGTATATAACGAAGGAGAATGGACCCTCTTCTCTCCAGAAGAAGTACCTGGCTTACATGATCAATATGGCAAAACATTTGAAACACTGTATTTAAGTTACGAAGAAAAAGCACGTCAAGGGATCATTAAAAACACCAAAATTGTTCCTGCGATTAAATTATGGCGAAAAATGCTATCTATGCTTTTTGAAACAGGCCACCCTTGGCTCACGTTTAAAGATGCCTGTAATTTGAGATCACCTCAACAACATGCTGGTGTTGTGCATAGTTCAAATCTATGTACTGAAATAACTTTAAATACCTCAGTTGACGAGATTGCTGTCTGTAATTTGGGAAGTATCAATCTACCTGCTCATATTATTAACGGAAAACTTGACCAAGAGAAATTGAAACGAACCGTTAAAACAGCTGTTCGTATGTTAGATAATGTCATCGACATTAACTATTATTCAGTACCTCAAGCACGAAATTCAAACTTAAAACACCGCCCGGTTGGATTAGGTATTATGGGCTTCCAAGATGCCTTGTATGCGCTTAATACTGACTACTCTTCAGATGCAGCCATTGAATTTGCTGACTCATCCATGGAAACAATCAGCTACCATGCAATTGATGCATCTTGTGAGCTCGCAAAAGAGCGTGGTAAATATTCAAGTTATGAGGGATCACTCTGGAGTAAAGGGATCCTCCCCATTGACTCGATCAATTTATTACAACAAGACCGAGACAAATTCTTAACACAAGACAAGACACAACGTCTTGATTGGGAGGCGTTACGCATCAAAGTACGTACCCAGGGCATGCGCAACTCTAACTTAATGGCCATTGCGCCAACAGCAACGATATCAAATATCTGTGCCGTATCGCAGTCCATTGAGCCTACATACCAAAACTTGTATGTTAAATCTAACTTATCAGGAGAGTTTACCGTTATTAATCCTTATTTAGTTGCTGATTTAAAAGCACTTAATTTATGGGATGAGGTGATGGTTAATGATCTGAAGTATTTCAATGGGAGCGTTCAATCGATTAATCGAATTCCTGACAATCTAAAAGCCCGTTATGCCACAGCTTTTGAAATTCAACCCAACTGGCTTATCGAAGCAGCTTCACGTCGTCAGAAATGGATTGATCAGGCACAATCATTAAATATCTACATGGCACAACCCTCTGGGAAAAAGCTCGATGACTTATATCGACTTGCTTGGATACGCGGCCTAAAAACCACGTATTATCTCAGAAGCCTCGGCGCGAGTAATGCCGAAAAATCAACAGTCACGGATGGTATATTAAACGCGGTTAAACTTGAACCAGACGTCAAGGTTTGCTCCATACTAGACCCTGACTGTGAAGCATGCCAATAAGCGAGGAGAATACAAAGATGACAACAACACTGATTGAACGAGAAACAACACACGCGCCTATTGGCGCAACAGGACTGGAATCGCTTGAAATGGGGGCTGATCGAATTCGAGTTGATGATAAGAAAATCATCAACTGCAGGGCAGATCTTAATCAACTGGTTCCTTTCAAATATACGTGGGCCTGGGATAAATACCTCACAGCCTGTGCAAATCATTGGATGCCAAATGAGATCAGCATGAGTGCTGATCTTGCGCTCTGGAACTCCCCTAACGGACTGACAGAGGATGAGCGCTTGATCATCAAACGAAATCTTGGTTTTTTCTCAACCGCAGATTCATTGGTCGCCAATAATTTGGTTTTGGCTGTATATCGCCACATAACAAATCCTGAATGTAGACAATATTTACTCCGTCAAGCATTTGAAGAAGCATTACATACCCATGCATACCAATACATTATTGAGAGCTTAGGGATGGATGAAGCAGAAGTATTCAATATGTATCGTGAAATCCCTTCTGTTGCGGCAAAAGCCTCTTGGGCGCTCCCTTTCACACAAAGTTTAGGGGATCCATTATTTCAAACAGGCACAACAGAAGATGATCAACGCTTATTGCGAGATCTCATTGCATTTTATGTGATATTTGAGGGAATTTTCTTCTACGTTGGTTTCACCCAAATTTTATCCATGGGACGACGCAATAAAATGGTCGGAACATCTGAGCAATTTCAATATATTTTACGTGATGAATCCATGCACATGAATTTTGGCATTGATGTGATTAATCAAATTAAAATTGAAAATCCACACCTTTGGACAGATGCTTTCAAACAAGACATCATCAACTTAATTCGAGATGGTGTTGAAATGGAATATCAATATGCAAAAGATACCATGCCACACGGTATCTTAGGCATGAATGCGGGTATGTTTGAAGAGTACTTGCACTTTATCGCCAACCGAAGGCTCGCACAAATTGGGCTGCCAGAACAATATCCAGGTGCAGAGAACCCCTTCCCTTGGATGAGTGAAATGCTTGATCTTAAAAAAGAGAAAAACTTTTTTGAAACCCGTGTTATTGAATATCAAGCCGGTGGAACACTCAGCTGGGAATAAACTTTCATCACGGCTTGCGATACAGACAAGCCGTGATTATAATTTTGATAAATCAAACCAATAGTGCCAAACAATTCACTTGATGACCGTTTAAGCGCGCTAAACTCGCGGTACTCAGACAGAGCCCGCTGACCTGTTCATCACGTCATATGGAAGGCACTATAGATTCTAGGCGTTAACCCGAGAAAATCTTGTTAATTTCTCATTCACGTTACGCAGTGTAATCTCACCAATGAAATTCCGGGATCCAATTTTCAATGGGCGCCCTAAATCACGAGGCAACAGCATTACGATACCGAGTAACGTGGGTTATAGTGCGGACTCATTTCCTCCAACTCGCCCCCCCCTGAAGCACACCTTGCTCAGGTAATCTAAAACGAAAACGGCGCGACCGTTGAAGTCCAATGGGTGATTCTTGATATTTTTGAACAATAAGACAATAAAAGCCTGCAGGCATTGGCGCTATCATTTTACCGATTTCATTTAAAAACTTTAAATGCTGAATGAATCGTTCATTTTTAAACGGCGGAATATAGTAAAACGTATTCATGGCGCAATGTCGAAATCCTCTGCGCACTAAAGCCTGCCTTACAACAAAAGGAGACATTAACGTTGCCGTTTGATCGCCAAAAAAATCTAAGCCATGCATGCGCAAACATAACCCCCAAAAACTCAGCGGATTAATTCCCCACAGAACAAGATGCCCCATCGGTTTTAATATGCGATCAAACTCATCTAATGGACTTTTTTCAACCCCCTGAGCCTCAATACCAAAGGGTGCTATCAAGCAATCCATACTATTTCTTTCAAAAGGTAAAGCCAAAGGCTTTGCAACAAGATTCGAATGGGCTGAATCAGTACACGGAGACACAACCCATTTTCGACGAAAACTTAACATATCAAGCCAAGGGCTATCAAAACCAGCGCCTATTTGTAATAAAGTCGCCCCCTTTAGCTGATCAACATAAGAAGATAATATTGAGGTAAATGCAGCAGACGCATAAATACCCTGAGGCGTCTCAAACCAATCCTCAAGTGTACGATACTTATTTTTTTGCTCATTTAAGTTCAATTTATTTTTTAAAACAATGAGATCTATCTATTCTTGTATCATATGCACACAGCAAAGAGCAACTTCTATCTAAATTCACAGAGCTCCTATACAATGTTATTGTTAAGAGCAACAAGCAAAGGAACGCTCAATGCAATATTTTAACGTTGTGATTATTGGTGGCGGCATCAATGGTGCAGGCTGCGCAGCTGATGCTGCACTTCGTGGACTCTCTGTGCTGTTATGTGAACAAGATGATTTGGCTTCAAAAACCTCATCCAGCAGCAGTAAACTCATACATGGCGGGCTCCGATATTTAGAGCATTTTGATTTTATGCTTGTAAAAAAAGCATTGGATGAACAACAACGCTTACTCAATATTGCTCCTCATTTAATTCAGCCACTCCCCTTTGTGTTACCCCACACAGAAAATACCCACCCCAAATGGCAACTCCATGCTGGACTATTTTTATATGATCACTTAAGCCCCAGCAATACTTTACCGAATCATCACGGACTAAACCGCCAAAAAGACCCCCTGTTTTTTGAGCCATTAAAAGATAATCTTAACGAAGGATTTTTATACTACGATTGCCAAACTGACGATGCTCGATTAGTCATTGAAAACGCGCTACAGGCTGAAAAAGCAGGTGCGACTATACTGACAAACACCCAGTTTGTTCATGCTGTCTCTGAAACAAACGAATGGCATTTAACCTTTAAAACCAAAACCAACCTTTTGTTTGAAATACGCACGAAGGTTGTGATTAATGCCGCTGGCCCTTGGGCAAACGCAATCAATCAATTGCTCCATATAGAACAAACGCCCATGTCGCTCATTAAAGGAAGCCATATTGTTGTGCCCAAATGTTATGAGGGTGAACATGCTTATTTACTTCAAGATACAACAGAGCGCATTATTTTTATGATCCCGTTTCATGGAAATACGCTTATTGGTACAACAGAAAAAAATTTCACTGGGGATCCGCTCAGCATTACTGTTGAGCCAGATGAAATCAACTATTTATGTGATGTGACCAATCGCTATCTCAATAGCCAGATCAAACCCAGTGATTGCATCACGACATGGACAGGATTACGCCCCCTCGTGTCTAACAACCATGCAAGCCCCACGGCGTTGAGCCGCGACTATATGTATACACTATCGAAAAAACCAGCATTTGTTGTCAGTATCATCAGCGGGAAAATCACAACTTATCGACAACTCGCAGAAGACATTATCGATGAGCTAAGCCCTGTTTTTCCGACATTACCTGCCTCCAATACAAGCACGACCAAGCTGCCTGGCGCGCTGTTGGGTGATATTGAACTTGATGCTTATCAAACTTACCTTAAAGAACAATACCCTTTCGTGTCTGACCCATTACTCGAGCGCTACATCAAAACCTATGGATTACGTACTGAAGATATTCTGACACCTTACAAAAACGTGCTGTCTTTAGGCGTAGACTTTGGGGATACGCTTTTTCAAGCTGAAGTTGATTATTTAATCAAAAAAGAATGGGCAACCACTGCTGAAGATATTCTCTGGAGACGAACAAAACTAGGATTAACCGTAAAAAATGATACCCTCGGTGCGCTCAAAGATTATTTATCCTTAAACGCATCAATAGATATAACTCAGGCCTTATCATCCGTTGCTTCACGAATGGTACTCACATCAACCAGCAAAGCCTGATCCGCCAATTCTTTTAAGGTTGATGCTGGCATTGAACCCGACTCGGAATAAATTGCAATTCCTTCTTTAAAGACCATTAAATGAGGAATAGAGCGAATAGAAAAAAGTTCTGCAAGAGAGGGTTCATGCTCTATATTAACTGTAGCAAAAACAATCGAAGGATATTCCTTTGCCACCGTTTCATACACAGCAGAAAACTGCATGCACGGAGCGCACCACGTCGCCCAGAAATCCACAAAAACAATTGAATTCGCCATGATAAACGATTCAAAATCAGACGCTTTAACTGCTTTAATCAACTCAGATTGGGACATACACTACTCCTTGTTATTCATAGTCCTTCACAGATGACGTGATGAACAGGTAAGCGCACTATGTCTGAGCACAGCGAGTTTAGTGCGCTTAATCGGCATCAAGTCATCTGTGCCGCACTTTAACCGTTACTCTAATACCTCACAAATCCGCGTGAAAATATCATCAACAGAACCCTCTCCAGCAATTCGATGAAATTTAGGCGCATAGTTTCCGGCTTGTTCTGAAAGCGCTTTATAATATGCAATAAGCGGTTCTGTTTGCTCTTGATACACTGCTAAACGTTTTCGTATGATCTCTTCTTTATCATCTTCACGTAAAATCAGTGCATCTCCTGTGATATCATCAATCCCCTCTATTTTAGGAGGATTATACAATACATGATACACCCTACCCGAAGGCAGATGTGTGCGACGCCCAGTAATTCGCTTAACAATTTCTTCATGATCAACAGCAATTTCAACCACATAATCCAATTTAATATCTGCTATTTTTAAAGCATCAGCCTGCGCAAGGGTTCGTGGAAAACCATCGAGTAAAAATCCATTGATACAATCAGGTTCTTTCAATCGCTCCTTGACTAATCCAATGATAATATCATCTGAAACCAATTCACCTGCGTCCATAATTTTTTTTGCATTTAAGCCCAGCGAAGTTCGCGCAGCAATAGCAGAGCGCAGCATATCACCTGTTGAAATCTGAGGAATATTAAAATAGGCTGACAATCGTGAAGCCTGCGTCCCCTTCCCCGCACCGGGTCCACCCAACAACATTAATCGCATAAGTCCCATGATCTATTTATCTCCTACCACAATGATTAAGCTGTGCCTGATAAATTCGAGAGCGCGCGTCAACTTTATGCGCTACTTGTATTAACCACGGCTTGCGTAAATATGATTTATTCATATAGCCCCCGACACCTTCATGATAGGCTAGATAAAGCGCATATGCATTACTTCTAGAAATTCCAGCTTTACGGTTTGCCATATTGGCATACCAACCGATGAAATCAACACCATCGCTAAAACTCTCACGCGATGCAAACAAACCTCCCGTTGATAATTTATAGTGCCGCCATGTACCGTTCAATGCTTGTGTATAGCCATATGCTGTTGTAGGACGCGTCCAAGGAATGACCCACAGTAATTTTTTTCGTCCTGGTTTCGCTTGCGCATCGAACTTTGACTCTTGATGCATAATGGCCATTTGCACAGGCACAGGCACCCGCCAACGACGCTCGGCATCCTTTGCGTCCCTGTACCATTGAGGGTATTGCCTAAATACGCTGCAAATATTATTAACATCCCGTGGCGGTGGTGACACACAACCAATCAAAAAAAGAACCAACAGTAAAACAATAGATTTTTTTATCCACATAAGTAACGTAAATCTCAATTAACAAAAAAAGATTCTTACTTTTACCATAAGAGGCCACAACAAACAATTTCACCGTTAATAATTTTTGGTATGATAGAATTAATTTGAAGACAAGGCATCGAAATGACTATATTAGTTTTTGACATTGAAACCATTCCAGATCTTGAATCAGGACGTAAACTATATCATTTAGATGGCTTAAGCGATGAAGATACAGCCCAAGCACTCTTTGCTTTACGCCGTGAAAAAACCGGAAATGATTTCTTACCCCATTACCTACAAAAAATCATCGCCATATCTTTGGTCATGGCGCACGGCTCCCAAGTTAAAGTGTGGTCACTTGGTGATGAAACAACTCAAGAAGCAGAACTGATTCAGCGATTTTATAAAGGGCTTGAAAAACATACGCCAACGTTGGTGAGTTGGAATGGCAGTGGATTTGATTTACCCGTTTTACATTATCGTGCACTGTTGCATGGCATTGAGTCAAAAACCTATTGGGAGGTTGGGGAAAATCAACAAGCATTTCGCTGGAACAACTATTTAAACCGTTTTCATTATCGTCATTTAGATTTAATGGACGTGCTTGCCGCCTATCAAAATAAAGCTTTTGCGCCACTGGATGACATTGCAACCATGCTCGGGTTTCCAGGAAAAATGGGGATGAGTGGCTCAAAAGTATTTGAAGCCTACACAACAGGTAAAATCACTGACATACGGAATTACTGTGAAACCGACGTGTTAAATACCTATTGCGTATATTTAAGATTTGAACGTATGCGGGGCCTTTTGAATGAAGAGGCCTATTTAGATAAGCTTGAGTCCTTAAAAAATATGCTCAAATCAGAAAATAAACCGCATCTCCAAGATTTTTGTGATCTTATTCAATAGATTACCCTCCACCACTGACACCAAACAAAATGAAAAATGACGCGGGGTGTTACACAAAAATAAAACTGATTATTTTTGACACATATTTAAACCTAAACTATAGTTTAAGCATGATCATTGATGGAGTCATGTGATGAATGATAGAGACTATTGGAAACATCAAAATCTTGGTTTATTTAAAACGCAAGAGAATCTATTTAAAGAAGATAATAACGCACCTAAAACAACAATGAGTGATTGGAATAGACATATTGACGCGGGAAAATCTTGCACCTATTACATCAACGGGGAAAAACTATCCGTGTTACATCCTGAGCATTTTAACTCATTGGAAGAATTAACAATATTTATTGAAGAAAAGCTTTTCATGCTGCAACAAGATGAGGCCGAAAAAAAAGCACTGACCCAAATGGTATTAGCGCTTGGATATCAAGGCGGCTTATTTCATGCCACCAGCAGTGCCATGACCGAAAGAACACATGGAACAAATATTGGTTTAAGCCAACCTGAAATGAGAATTGATTTAAAAAGCACTGAAAATGGATTGGAAATTACTGAAAATAATCAGTATAAAGGATGGGCTGAGATGTCCTCACAAACAAAGCATAGCTGTATAGGCACAAACAAACCCTATTATGCACAAACAAAAACAACCTATTTAATGACACCCCAAGACATCAAACTCACTGATCTCATAGTCGACTGCCCAAGTATAAATTTGGCAAAGGTCTTTGACACACGTCCTGATCAAGAACAACGATTTCGCGCTCGCATTTTAAAGAACATGATTGCACATATCATTGAGATCTTTTTTGCTCGCGTGGTGAGGAATACACAAGACGAGCCACAAGTGCTGCACACCCGAAAATCTGAATGAAACATTTAGTATTTTGCGGTATGATTCAACTTTTCATTTCAGGAGCCACACGATGAAAGTTGGTCAAGATACACTGAATACACAACGTCAATTGAATGTAGATGGAAAAATTTATCAATACTACAGTTTAAAAGAGGCTGAAAACAACCATTTTCCTGGCATAAGTCGTCTACCTTACGCGTTAAAAGTACTCTTCGAAAACCTATTACGATTTGAAGATGGAAAAACCGTCACGACAACAGATATCCACGCATTGGCTGGTTGGCTCAACACAAAAACTTCTGAACATGAAATTGCATATCGACCTGCTCGGGTTTTAATGCAAGACTTTACTGGCGTCCCTGCTGTGGTTGATCTCGCTGCCATGCGTGATGCAATTGAATCCATGGGGGGTAATCCACAAAAAATATCCCCTTTATCACCCGTCGATTTAGTCATTGATCACTCCATTATGGTTGATCAATTTGCAACTAAAAATTCAATGCAAGTGAATACATCCATTGAAATGACACGTAACAATGAACGTTACAAGTTTTTACGTTGGGGACAAAAGGCATTTTCTAATTTCCAAGTCGTACCACCAGGCACCGGTATTTGCCATCAAGTTAATCTAGAATACCTTGCAAAAACAGTCTGGCAAACAGAAACAGACGGAAAAACGTATGCGTATCCCGACACTTTGGTTGGAACAGACTCGCACACCACCATGATCAATGCACTGGGTGTATTGGGTTGGGGTGTTGGTGGTATTGAAGCTGAAGCCGCCATGCTTGGGCAACCTGTATCTATGCTTATTCCTGAGGTTATTGGATTCAAACTGACGGGTCATTTAAATGAAGGGATAACAGCTACCGATTTGGTGTTAACTGTAACCCAAATGTTACGAAAAAAAGGGGTTGTAGGAAAATTCGTTGAATTTTATGGCCCAGGCCTTGCTCAATTGCCACTTGCAGACAGAGCAACCATCTCTAACATGGCACCAGAGTATGGCGCAACCTGTGGATTTTTCCCTGTTGATGCAGAAACTGTACGCTATTTAAGTTTAACGGGTCGTGATAAACACACCATCGCATTGGTTGAAGCGTATAGCAAGGCGCAAGGCCTTTGGTATGATGCAGACAGTGTTGACCCAGTCTTCACTGACAGCTTAACCTTAGACCTTGGTACAGTAGAGCCATCGCTTGCAGGCCCTAAACGCCCTCAAGACAAAGTGAACTTAACCACCCTTCCCGTTGAGTTTGATGCTTTTTTAACGCAAAGTGGCAAACAAAACGAGCGCACAACAGACTTTCTCGTTAAAAATGAACCTTATACGCTGCATCATGGCGATGTTGTCATTGCAGCCATCACAAGTTGTACCAATACATCAAATCCGAGTGTATTGATGGCGGCGGGTCTTGTTGCAAAAAAAGCGCTTGAAAAGGGATTACAACGTAAACCTTGGGTTAAATCTTCCTTAGCACCTGGCTCAAAAGTTGTGACGGATTATTTAATTAAAGCCGGATTGCAAACCTATCTCGATACGCTCGGCTTTAATCTAGTCGGTTACGGTTGCACAACGTGTATTGGAAATTCTGGTCCATTACCTGAACCCATTGCCACAACTATTACCGACAATGATCTGGTGGTATGCTCTGTTCTATCGGGTAATCGTAATTTTGAGGGCCGTGTTCATCCGCAGGTTCGTGCAAATTGGCTAGCGTCTCCTCCTCTTGTTGTTGCCTACGCTATAGCAGGAACAACACAACTTGATTTAACAAAAGAGCCCCTTGGTATTGATCAACAAGGAACACCCGTTTTTCTTAAAGACATCTGGCCAACGCACGCTGAAGTGGCTCATGAAGTTGCGAAAGTTAACGCTCAAATGTTCCAACACGAATATTCAAATGTATTTAAGGGTGATGCTGACTGGCAAGCTATTGATACAGGCTCAGGGACAACATATACGTGGAATAACGACTCAACGTATATTCAACATCCTCCTTTTTTCCAAAACTTAAGCGCATCACCTGCGCCACTTAAGTCAATAGAAAATGCCTACGTACTTGCGCTCTTTGGTGATTCCATCACAACAGATCATATTTCACCTGCTGGTTCTATTAAAGCTGATTCACCTGCTGGTCGTTATCTGATTGAAAAAGGTGTGCCTGTTGCTGATTTTAACTCGTACGGCTCTCGACGAGGCAATCATGAAATCATGATGCGCGGTACCTTTGCAAACATTCGAATCCGCAATGAAATGACACCCACAATTGAAGGCGGTGTTACTGAATACATCCCTAGTGGCGAAGTGTTACCTATTTATGATGCGGCGATGAAATATCAGGCCAATCACCATGATTTAGTCATCATTGCTGGAAAGGAGTATGGCACTGGATCTTCACGTGATTGGGCTGCCAAGGGTACAATACTCTTAGGTGTTAAAGCAGTCATTACTGAAAGTTTTGAGCGTATTCATCGTTCAAATCTTATTGGAATGGGTGTGTTGCCCTTGCAATTTGAACCAGGAACCACCCGTAAAACACTGAACTTAACTGGACGTGAACGCATAAGTATTGGTATTCAAGAAACAATAAAACCACGTTCAACCATCGAGGTTATAATTACTCGAGAAGATGGAAGTTCGATTAAAGTTCCTGTGATTTGTCGTATAGATACAGCCAATGAATTCGAATATTATAAAAATGGTGGCATATTGCAGTATGTGCTTCGTCAGATTAAATAATCGATGATGAGTGCTGTGTTTAATATTATTCCTGAACGTAAAACAGGCAAACAAAGCTGGGGTCAACTGCAAGGATGCAGTTTACCCTTAGCACTTGCTGAATTATGCAAAGCAACATCTGGTGTTAAACTCATCATCACACCAGATAATCTTCAAGCCTCTGCGCTTTTAGAAGATCTGCTCTTTTTTTCTGATGCTGAACAAAAGCCCCAAGACATTTTATTATTTCCAGACTGGGAAACACTGCCCTACGATAGTTTTTCACCGCATCAAGACATCATTTCAGACCGACTATACGCGCTAAGCCGCCTGCAACAAAACCCTGAGAACCTCATTGTCATTGCTGCAGCAAGCACATTGATGCATCGATTATGCCCCGTGGAGTTTTTAGCACAACATGCACTGGTTTTACGTGAAGGGCAAACGTTTGACGTCAATACATTTCGCGATCATCTACTCAATGCAGGGTATCGCTCTGTTAATCAAGTGCTTGAACACGGCGAATTTGCAGTTCGAGGCGGACTCATCGACGTTTATCCCATGGGAAGTCCTCTCCCCTATCGTATTGAGCAATTTGATAATACCATTGATAGCTTACGCCGTTTTGATCCTGATAATCAACGGACCATTGAAAAAACATCCTCGATTAGCTTATTACCGGCCCGTGAATGCCCTATGAATGAAAAAAGCATAGCGCAGTTTCGTCAAGCCTTTAGAGAAAGGTTTTCAGGTAACCCAAGTCAATGTCCAATTTACGAATCTGTTAGTCAGGGTCAATTTCCAAATGGGATCGAATACTATCTCCCCCTTTTCTATTCGCATACTGCTTCATTTTTTGATTATCTTCCAAAGCAATCGGCGGTTTATTTAATTGACCCTATTTTGACACATGCCGAGCAATTTTGGGATGAGGCCACCTCAAGGCATGAGCAACGCTGTAACGATATAACACGCCCCCTATTAAAGCCTTCGGAGTGTTTTTTAAACCCAACGGAGCTGTTGACGCTAGCTAACACCTATCATCCACTGAGGCTCGACACGCATCCCATCACGAAAAAAGGCAATATTTATAATTTTAATATCAACAAAGGCCCCAAATTACCCATCGAACGACTAGCAGAAACGCCGCTCAATCAACTTAAAAGTTATCTTGATCAACATTCAGGATTTCGCAGTGTTATTATTGCGGAAAGTGCTGGCCGTCGAGAAGTTTTGCTCGATTTACTTAAAAAAAGTGGGGTTCAGGTTACAGTACAACCCTCATGGTCTGCATTTAAGCATAATACTGCCCAAATCAATTTACTCATTGGCTCATTGCAAGAAGGCGCGGAATTTATAGACAGTCGATTCATTATTATTGTTGAATCACAACTCTATGGCGAACAACGCACCCCCCAGCGTCGACAACAACAAAAAATAGTTGATCCTGATCTCATCATCCGTGATCTTGCTGAGCTTCATATCAACTCGCCTGTGGTGCACTTGCAATTTGGTGTTGGTCGATATCAAGGATTACAGACTTTCGAAACCGACGGTATCCAAAATGAATTTTTGATTTTAACCTATGCTGGTGGAGATAAAATTTATGTGCCGGTGACCTCTTTACATTGCATTAGCCGCTACACAGGAAGCGAAAATGCACCTTTACACCGTTTAGGCAGTGAAGAATGGCAAAAAGAAAGAAAGAAAGCAGCACTTAAAATTCATGATGTAGCCATTGAACTCTTAGACATTTATGCAAAACGAGCAGCAAAACCAGGGTATGTTTACCACTATGACAAAGATGAATATAACCGCTTTGCAAATGCTTTTATGTTTGATGAAACTCAAGATCAACAGCAGGCCATTTACCAAATTTTAGATGATATGCGTTCAGATAAACCCATGGACCGTTTAATCTGCGGTGATGTCGGGTTTGGTAAAACAGAAGTTGCCATGCGCGCGGCTTTTC
Source organism: Legionellaceae bacterium (assembly GCA_947504875.1). Lineage (GTDB taxonomy): Bacteria > Pseudomonadota > Gammaproteobacteria > Legionellales > Legionellaceae > CANNJI01. Next base: position 21,176 of record CANNJI010000001.1, on the reverse strand, counting down.
TTGCTGTTCAAAATGGAAAACAAGTCTGTATACTCGTACCAACCACCCTGCTTGCAGGACAGCACCATGAAACGTTTCGTGACCGCTTTGCTGAGTTTCCTGTACAAATCGAATTACTGTCGCGCTTTAGAAGTGCGAAGGAATCTGAAAAAGTAATTGCTTCCTTAAAATCAGGACAAACTGATATTGTTATTGGTACACATAAGCTTTTTCAGAAAAATATTGAATTTAAAAATCTAGGCCTACTGATTATCGATGAAGAACATCGTTTTGGTGTTAAACAAAAAGAACATATCAATGCGCTTAGAACAGACATTGATATCTTATCAATGACAGCAACCCCTATTCCTCGAACCTTAAACATGGCCATGGCAGGTATTCGCGATATTTCCTTGATTACAACACCACCCGCCAAACGACTCGCCATTAAAACCTTCTGGCAAGAAAGACAGGATGGCGTATTACGAGAAGCTATCGTTCGTGAAATATCACGTGGAGGCCAGGTATTTTTCTTACACAACAATGTACAAACCATTATGCGAGTTGCGCAAGAACTCGAAAAGCTTATTCCGGAAGCCAAAATTCATATTGCACATGGTCAAATGCGTGAACGTGATCTGGAACGTATCATGTCTGATTTTTATCATCATCGCTTTAATGTATTGGTTTGTACAACCATTATCGAAACAGGCATTGATATTCCAACGGCCAATACCATTATCATCGATGGCGCCCACCAATTGGGCTTGGCGCAACTTCATCAATTACGTGGTCGTGTTGGACGCTCTCATCATCAAGCATACGCCTATTTACTTACGCCTAATGAAAAACAAATAACACCCGATGCAGTTAAGCGACTTGAAGCCATTGTTTCGCTGGAAGATCTTGGTGCAGGATTTACGCTTGCAACACATGATCTTGAAATCCGAGGCGCAGGCGAACTTTTAGGTGCAGAGCAAAGTGGAAACATGCACGCCATTGGCTTTACTTTGTTTATGGAAATGCTGGATAAAGCAGTGAGTGATCTCAAAGCAGGTAAAATACCTGAACTCAATGCGCCTCTCCATCAAGGACCTGAAATTGACCTGCGCCTCAGTGCAATTATTCCAGATGATTATATCGGAGATGTGCATGAGCGTTTGATCATGTATAAACGCATTTCCAATGCAGTGCATTTGGATGTATTAAGACAATTAAAAATAGAACTAATCGACCGCTTTGGCCTCTTTCCTGAATCAGTTAAACATTTATTTTTAATCACTGAATTGAAATTATTTGCAGAAAAAATAGGCGTAACACGCATTCACGCCACTGAACAACAAGCACGGATTGAATTCAAAGCAGATGCAAACATTAACCCCCGGGTGCTCATTCAACTCATTCAAGTTCACGCAAAACGTTACCAGCTTGATGGACCAACAAAACTACGCGCCACACTGACAGGTGAAACTGGTGAAGCACGTATTACTGAAATTCAAGCCTTGTTAAAACAACTGGCTGAACAATAATTCCGAGGCGTGGATACGACATTATGTCAATGGTTCGTTCTTTTGATTTAAATTAAGGTTTCCTTCATATAGTCTATTCATTTTACGATCATTATAATTAAAATAATATAAGCCTTTCATCCACTGATTCAGCATAAATTGTTTGAATATCCCTCGTTCAAGAAATCGAATGGCTGACGTTATAACCGGGTATGGGAGCAAAATAGGATCGTATCCTGTAGATTGGATAATCCTTGAAAGCGCTGTATCTTCAAAAATAGCGATATCAGGGATTGGTTGTTTATATAAGTGCTCTTTTCTTATCAAGATACAATGGTCTAAATACACAATCTTTTTTTTCTTCAGCCGAATTTGATTTGAATACCAGGAAATAAATTTCAAAAAAAAGTGTTGATAATCAAAATGATGTGTAAATCCAGCCCAGTGGATCTTCTCATCATTACTCTTTAAAAAAGAAATACCCTTATCTGAGATAATAGAGCGAGGATGATGCAATAGTATTTGAGAAAAACTTGCTTTTTCGATCCCCAAATTTAACCGAGCTGCTCTGGTTGAATTCGGTAATACATAAAGAGTCAGATTATTTTCTTTTATATATTCCACCGTGCCGTCCGTTGACCCCCCATCAACGCAAATCACTTCAAAGAATAAGTCATTTTTAAATTGATTGATAATATGGAATAAACAAGGATTTTTCATTTCATTAAAAACAGAAATAATCAGCGTTATCATTTAAACAGATTCAAATATTCGGCATAGCCTTCTTTTTCCATCTCATCTTTTGGTATAAATCGCAAAGATGCAGAGTTCATGCAATATCGTAATCCTGTGGGTGGCGGACCATCCTTAAATACATGACCCAAATGCGAGTCAGCATATTTCGACAACACTTCAGTATGAACAATAAAAAGATATTGTCTCTCTGTTTTTAAAACAAGATAAGCTTCATCTATGGGCTTTGAAAAACTGGGCCACCCCGTTCCTGAGTCATATTTATCAAGTGAACTAAATAAAGGCTCTCCTGAAACGATATCAACGTAAATGCCTTCTTTATTATTATTCCAATAAGCATTCTCAAATGGTTTTTCAGTTGCAGCATCTTGAGTCACCTCATATTGCAAAGGCGTAAGCTTTTTTATTTCTGCTGATTTATCAAAAACAGGCGTATAGGCCATTGCAACCCCCATCCACATTAAAATTAAAAATAAACTAATCCGCTTTATCATGCCACAAGTCCTTAACTCTCGCATCTCGACCACATCGGTATCGATAATAGGTATAGCGTATCGGATTTTTTTGATAATATTTTTGATGGTACGCCTCAGCAGGATAAAAATGCGTTGAAGGAACAATCTCAGTCAATATTGTTGAAAACTGCTTATTTAATTGCAGCTTACTCGCGAGAGCCGTTTGCTTTTGGTCTTCATTTAAGAAAAAAATAACACTACGATATTGCGGACCATGATCACAGAATTGACTATCTTTTACGGTAGGATCAATATGATGCCAATAATAATTAAGTAATTGCTGATAACTCAGAACATTCGTGTCATACACAACTCGAACCGATTCAACATAGTGCGTTTTTCCCGCTGATACTGTTGGATAATCTGGATTAAGCTCTGTGCCACCATCATACCCTGAAACCGTATTCAAAACCCCGGGTAACTTATCAAAATCAGCCTCAACACACCAAAAACACCCCCCAGCGAATATCGCTTCGGCTGTTTTTGCAGTCAAGGGTTGTGAAAAAATTATCAACATTAAAAAAAAGTAACGCATCATCATGCCTTAACGATATCTAGTGCCGGACACATGACGTGATGACCGATTAATCGCACACAACTCGCAACGCTCAAACAGCGCGCGCTTACCTGTTCATCACGTCATGTGTCCGGCACTATAATGAATGATGTTCAGTCTAGCAGAGAACATTGTGTAATGCTCAATTATGTTTTTTTCTCTTCATATACCGATACCCTACGGGCACGAGAGAGAAAATCGCAAGGCCCAACAATGGAACCAAAACCTTGGGATCTAAAAAAATGTCTAAGTCAGGTGTTTGATTGATATCAAGAAGATGCCCTAAACCATGCCCTACCATCACATACACAAAAACGCCCGGGATAATTCCCAAAAACGTAGCGAAAACAAAAGTATGCTTTGGTACACCGAGTAACGCAGGGATTATATTCACCAGCCAAAAAGGGAACAAAGGGACCAGCCGTAAAAACAACAAATATGAAAAAGCATTTTCCTGAAAGCCTTTTTCCATGGCCCGAGTCCATTTGACCCCTTTTTTGATAACCCACTCACGCAAAGCAAGCGATATGGCTGTAAAAATAATAAAAGCACCTACTGTTGCACTCATCACAACAGCAACACTCCCGACCAAAGGACCAAATAAGAATCCTGCAACCAAAGTTAAAAATGTAGCTCCAGGAATTGAGATAGCAACCGCAAGGGTATAAACAACCATAAAACCTAAAACGGCCTGAACAAAATGTTGATGAGTCCAAAGTAATAAATTAATGCGATGCATGCTCAAATTATCATACGTTAAATCACGGTAAAGATGAAAATACAAAACCAATCCGAGCAATCCTATTAAAATAAAAAGCAATCCCCAACGTTTAATTTGCTTCATGGTACGCTCCGTTAAATCAAACTATATCATCCCCAACAAAGGGGATGATATAAAGTCAGGTTCAGCACTTATTCCAGCACAAACACCTGCTCTAACTCGGTTCTGTGTTTTTGTACAAACCCAGCCCCTAGTCCTTTGACCATAGCCAGATCCCCCAAGGCCCTAAATTTGCCATGAGATGTTCGATAATCAACAATTGCTTCTGCACGTTTTTTACCAATGCCTTTAACAGCATGGGTTAATAGGAGCACATCGGCGCTGTTTAAATTTATTTTTTCAATCGGATATTGCTCCGCATAGGCCTGCGGTGGTTTTGTAGAAAAAGGTGTTGCATATAAAGGAATGGCTCCTGAAAATAACAGGATGCCAACAGCAATCCAAGGTGCTTTCATCATAATCTCCGTAATTGATTGGACTAAATTCACTTTTGCCTTCTGCAAAAGCGAATTTAGTATCGCAAAGATAGGATGAGAAATCCAGTGGAATTATGGATGAATGCCAACTTCAGGCGGTTGAGGATTAAGCAGTCCTTCGACCAAGGTAAGATCATGTGTTCTTGCCGCAATTAAAGAGTCTAAACTGTTCAAGGCGCCCGTCAAACGCTGAAATACTGGTGGATTATCTGTTGCACTCAAATAAGCACATGCGCGCATATCCACATGTGTAACCGCAAAGTCCACTCCAAGAACCAATGAAGACCCGCCCTCAACCGGCCACCAAGTCACTTCTTGCCCCCCTCCAGCAAAAGGAGCTAACGTCAACGATCGAACCAAATCGGCTGTCTGAAAATATTCAGGCAGCCGATTATGAAAGATTGGATCATGACAATACTCATTTGCCACATGCGCAGGAACACGACCTTGTTCTCGTCCAATCACATGATAAAAATGATCTCTCATCGCTGGATCAACATAAGCTTGCATTGCGTGCCTTAGTGGTGTGAAATCAAAATGATGCTGATGCTCAAACTGCTGCCCTTCTAAATCAAAACTAATCCCCTCGGTCTCGAGGTTTTGAGTTTGTGCTAAAAGTACTGTTCTAAGGCGTTCACCTTGTGGAGTGTCGGGTATACAATCAATCATCATACGCCACATTCGCGTATCCATTGCCCATAAGGCATACTCAAAGCCTGACACAAAAGGAAAATTTCTCCCTGACAAATCTCTCACATGCCATCTTTCAAACATCAGAGATGGATCAGCTCTCAACAAAGCCTCTGCTTGTGTTTGCTCTCCTCGAGCAATATGAAGCAAAAGTGGCGCAACTTGTTGCTCTAAATGCTGTCGATATAACGCCTGTCGATGACGTAACTCAGGCGCAACCAATGCCCGCTCATCTTGAGATACCAAACTGAGATTTGCAACTTCCTGAGTCGATAGATGTTCAGCTATATTTCTATGTGCAGAACCATCGCCAGGCAAAGTGTTAAAAAAGTTTTTCTTCGGCATAATATGCTCTCAACAATTAAATCTATTTTGTTATTTATAGAGCAATATGGCTATTTTGTCAACTCGCCATGTGTAAAGTGTAAAGTGATCGTTACGCTGTACACTATTTTTTAATAGATAGGGTCGAGAACTGAAAATTGGTTGTTTTATCCTTTAATTGAAGGATAATTCGCATCAACATAATAAATAATGATTAGGAGTAGACCCATGCATCGAATATGCTTATTGATTGGCTTGTTTTTCAGTTCATTTGGATTTTGTGCGTCGATATGCCCTGACAATCAATGTATTGCAGTAGTGGATGCAGGAAATTCAGGTTCAAGAGTGCATATTTACAGTTACAAATTAAACTCATCAACCCATGCACCTGTTGAAATTAAAAACGTATTTTCTAAAAAAATAGATGCTCGATTAGCATCAATCCCATTGAATCAAGCCGCTATCAATCAATATTTAACCCAGTTATTTTCAGAAACGCCAGATCTGAGTATTCCTGTCTATTTTTATGCAACCTCAGGGATGCGCATGTTAAATTTTTCTAGCCAACAGGCTTACTATGCCAAAGTGACACACTGGTTTTCCATGCAGTCACAATGGCAGCTTGCTGACGCTAAAACCCTTAAAGGTCAAGAGGAATCTTTGTACGGATGGTTAGCTGTTAATTATGAGTTAGGCCGATTAACCTTACCCTCCGCACCGTTGGTTAGTGTGGTCGATACGGGGAGTGCATCAGTACAAATTGCTGTTCCCCTAACAAGTGCGCAAGACAATAAGTCAGATGATTATATTGAAATGAATGTTTATGGACGACCTATATCACTCTTTACTCATGGTTTTCTCGGGTTAGGTCAAGATGAAATAAGAAGTCACTATCTTGATAACGAAGATTGCTTTCCTATTCATTATCCCTTACCCAATGGCTCATCGGCAGCAGGAAATTTTCAGCGGTGTGAAAATCGAATTAAACCGTTAATCAATGAAATACATCAGGTTGATAGTAAAGTTAAATCGGTAATTCAAAATAATAAAGAACAAACATGGTACATCATCGGCGGTATCAGTGCGATGTTACAACAAAGACCGTTCGCCTTTGAGAACAATGAATTTACAACTCAGGTGTTAGCTGAAAAAGCGAATCAATACGTGTGTCAGATGGACTGGTCAATTTTAGGTACACTATATCCAAAAAATAAAGACATATTTGTTAACTGCTTAAACACCTCATATTTCTATTCGTTGTTCGTAGAAGGATTTTACATCAACTCAACTCAGCCTATTCATTATATCTCTAATAAAATCAGTACAAATGATTGGACACTGGGTGTGGTTTTGCACCAAAAGGGAGCGGTGCTTCTGAAGTAAAGTTGATAAAATGGGTCAAGTTTTATAAAGCCAACTTGACCCCCTGCCCTATGGATGAGGCTGCTCCTCATGCCCAGGACTTAAAAGATCCTCTATCAAACCAAGCTCTCGTGTTCGGACTAAAAACAAACGATCTAAAACATTTTTTTCCGCTGCAACTCTAGCCGGTCCTGGCGGGTACTCATTAATACCACTAAGAAAATACCTTGGACCACCCTCCCAAGCCACAGCAAAGTCTCTACCAAGACGTAACAAAGACGTATCAACAACGGGCCACCACGTAGTATCCTCAGCCTCACCGCCAAAACCACGAATTACTAATGAGCGTTCAAAGAGATCCCCTTCAAAATCCGCTTCTGTTAGATAATGAAATGAAGTCTGATAAGAGCGGCAACAATATTCTTGTGCAACATGGGCTGGAACAAGATATTGTTCTTGCCCAATCACGTGAAAAAAATGATCTCTCATCGCTGGATCAACATAAGCTTGCATTGCAAGTCTAAGCGGTGTGAAGTCAAAATGATGCTGATGATCAAAATGGTGACCTGCTAGATTATAAGACAACCCCTCTGTCTCAAGCAATTGGGATTGCGTTAAAAGTAATGCTTTAAGATTCTCTCCCTCGGGACTGTCTGGTATGCACTCAAGCATCATACGCCACATGCGCGTATCCATAGCCCATAAGGCATATTCAAAGCCTGATACAGAAGGAAAGGTTCGCCCCGAAAAATCTGTTACAGGCCCTCTTTGAAACATAAGAAAAGGATCAGCTTGCAACAGGGCTCGAGCATCTGCTTGCTCTCCTCGTGCAACATGAGACAAAAAAACAGCAATTTTCCGCTGACGTAACGCAGGCGCAACCAATTCCCGCTCATCTTGTGATGTCAAACTGAGATGTGCAACTTCCTGAGTCGATAGATGTTCAGCTATATTCCTATGCGCAGATCCATCACCAGGTAAAGTCTTAAAAAAGTTTTTCTTTGGCATATCATGCTCGCTATAAACAACCATGTATTGTTATTTATAGCGCACAATGAATATTTTGTCTACTTTGTTTTTTTGGGGAAATACAAGTCCGTGATGGTTCCCTCAAATATTTCTGCAGCTTGTGCAATGGTCTCTGAAAGCGTTGGATGAGGATGAATCGTCAAGGCAATATCTTCTACATCACACGACATCTCAATGGCAAGTGCTGCCTCAGAAATTAAATCACCAGCATTTAACCCAATAATTCCCGCACCTAAAATACGCTTAGTTGAAGGACAAAAGATAAGCTTGGTCATGCCTTCTTCGCGTCCCATGCTCAATGCACGTCCACTCGCAGCCCAAGGAAACACTGCTTTTTCATACGATATGCCTTGTGCCTTGGCTTCTTTTTCAGTCAAACCAACCCACGCTAATTCAGGATCAGTATAAGCAACATTTGGAATAGAAACAGGATCAAAATAATGCTTTTTACCCGCAATGACTTCTGCCGCCACTTTACCCTCAGGAATTGCTTTATGCGCAAGCATAGGCTGACCAACAACATCTCCTATGGCAAAAATATGAGAAACATTCGTGCGCATTTGCTTATCTGCTGCAATGAACCCTCGCTCATCGACTGCAACCCCTGATTTTTCCGCAGCAATTTTTCCGCCATTGGGTTTTCTACCCACGGCAACCAAAACCTGCTGGAAGCACAATGGTTTGTCTGTTTTATGCTCACCTTCCATTGACACATGAATACCGTCTTTTTTGGCTTCAACGGCAGTCACTTTGGTTTTCAATAAAAATTTAATACCTTTTTTAGTCAAACGCTTTTGTAAGATAGAAACAAGATCTGCATCTGCAGCCGGAATAAGTTGATCTAAGAACTCAACAACCGTCACATCAACGCCCAATGAGGAATAGACTGTTGCCATTTCAAGCCCAATAATACCACCGCCTAAAACCAATAAACTCCCTTTAATATCCTTTAACTCTAATGCACCGGTAGAATCAAATATACGCTGGTCTTTAGGAATAAACGGTAAAGAAACTGGTTCACTACCCACAGCAATAATGGCATGTTCAAATTCAATCTCAACATCACCTTCTTTAGTATTCACAATAACTGAATGTGCCGACTTAAACTGCGCTTCACCCGTCACACGTTCCACTGCACGTTGTTTTGAAAGCGCTGCTAAACCACCCGTTAATTTTTTAATTACAGAGTTTTTAAATGATACAATCGCCTGATTATCAAATGTTGGTTTACCAAAACTAACGCCATGTCGACCCATGTCTTGAGCTTCGTCAATAATCTGAGCCATATGCAGCAGTGCTTTTGATGGAATACAACCCACATTTAAGCAAACACCACCCAAAGACTCATATCGCTCGACCAATATAACGCGTTTACCTAAATCAGCCGCTCTAAATGCTGCCGTATAGCCACCAGGACCACTTCCAATAACCACTACATCTGTTTTCATATTTTTTGTCATGTGTTATCTCTAAAAAAATTAAATTAAAGCAGTATTCGCCGAATATCGCTCAAGCAATCGACCAAATAACGTGTAAACCTCGCCGCTTCTGCACCATCAATCACCCGATGATCGTAAGACAAGGATAAAGGCAACATGAGTCGCGGATTAAAATTCTGGCCATCATATATTGGCTTGATTGATGATCGCGACAAACCTAGGATAGCAACTTCTGGCGAATTAACGATTGGCGTAAAGGCTGTGCCACCAATGCCGCCTAAACTAGAAATAGTAAAGCACCCACCGTTCATATCGGTTGGCATAAGCCCTTTATCACGCGCTTTAAGGCTGAGTCTTGTCATTTCTTTTGCAATATCACCCACCGAAAGTGTATCCACATTTTTTATCACAGGAACAACAAGACCATTGGGTGTTTCAACCGCGATGCCGACATTACAATACTGTTTATAAATTAAATTCTCACCTGTTGCGTCTAATGAGGAATTAAACTGCGGAAACTCAATCAGCGCTTTACTCACCACTTTGCAGACAAAGGCAAGTACGGTTAGCTTATATCCCTGCGTTTGTTGCGTTTGAATCGATTCGGCTTTGCGAAATGCTTCAAGTTCAGTGATATCTGCCTCATCAAATTGTGTAACATGAGGAATGGTTACCCAAGAACGATGTACATTAATTCCGGTCAGACGTTTTATTTTATTTAAAGGTTTTGATTCAATTGAACCAAATTTACTAAAATCAATACTAGGTACACTGGGTAAGGAAAACCCTGAGCCAGCGGTCTTATCTTGGAGGCTACTCTTTACAAACTCAAACAAATCATCTTTATTAATACGCTCTTTTCTGCCCGATCCACGAACCTCAGATAAATTAACACCTAGCTCATGAGCAAGACGACGTACACCGGGACCGGCCGCAAATAATCGATCAGAGCCCGTTACAGGTTCAGTCACTGGAGATACCGTCACAACTGGATTATTATCAGGTTCAATCTGTACTTTCTCTATAAGAGCAAGCGCTTCCTGTGGCGCAGGCGCTGCCTTTATCTCTGCGACAGTAGCGGAAGCCTCACTTTCAATCATAAGGGATAAAATAACATCGCCTTCTGAAACCTTGTCGCCCACTTTAAGCTGAATGTTATGGACGACTCCGGCTGAGGGCGATGGAATTTCCATGCTTGCTTTATCCGTCTCAAGTGTCACCAAAGGGGTATCAATTTCAATGGTATCCCCTGGTTTAACAAGCAGCTCAATTACATCTACCCCACTCGCGCCACCGATATCTGGTACTTTAATTTCTTTTTCTAAAGCCATTGTTCACTCTCTCTCAATGGGTCACAGGATCTAATTTATCGGGGTTAATGCCGTATCGTTTAATAGCGTCAATAACTGTCGCTGCAGGAAGCTCACCTACATCCACTAATGATTTTAACGCAGCTAATACAATAAACTTAGCATCAACTTCAAAAAAATGTCGCAATTTAGTGCGGGTATCGCTTCGGCCATAACCATCGGTACCCAAGGTAACATAGTGAGCATCAACAAACGGGCGAATTTGATCAGACACCAATCGCATATAATCTGTTGCAGCAATTACCGGTCCTTTTCTACCTTTTAACAGTTGTGTTACATAGCTCTCAACCTGAGGTTTCTCTGGGTGCATACGATTGGTCCGTTCTACACTAAGCCCTTCGCGACGAAGTTCTGTAAAACTTGTTACACTCCAAACATCTGACGATACATTAAAATCGTCATGAAGTAATCGAGCGGCCTCAATCACTTCTCGTAAAATGGTGCCTGAACCAAGTAACTGAACATGATGCTTAGATGGCTTCTTGGTTTCCTGAAGCAGATACATGCCTTTAAGAATACCTTCTTCAACACCTGCTGGCATATCTGGATGTTTATAGTTTTCATTCATGACAGTAATATAGAAAAATACATTTTCTTGACATTCCATCATCCGATGTAAACCACTTTGAATAATAACCGCAAGTTCATAAGCATAAGTTGGATCATACGCGACGCAATTAGGGATGGTCGATGCCAACAACAAACTTTGACCATCTTGATGCTGTAAGCCCTCTCCCGCCAATGTTGTTCGGCCTGCTGTTCCACCCAACAAAAATCCTCGTGCTTGCATATCGCCTGCAGCCCATGCCAAGTCACCAATGCGTTGAAAGCCAAACATTGAATAGTAAATATAAAACGGAATCATCGTTAATTTATTCGTGCTATAGGAAGTCGCCGCAGCCATCCACGAACAAAACCCACCGGCTTCGTTGATCCCTTCCTCTAACATTTGACCATCACGCGCTTCGCGATAATACATCACTTGCTCATGATCAACTGGGGTATATAACTGCCCAACAGGAGAATAAATACCGATTTGTCTAAACAAACCCTCCATGCCAAAAGTACGACACTCATCCGGCACGATAGGAACAATTCGCTCACCCATGTTTTTATCTTTTAACAATACAGATAAAATACGAACAAAGGCCATGGTTGTTGAAATTTCTCGTTCACTTAGCCCATGCGTAATGGTAGAAAAAGCCTCAAGCGCAGGCGCTTTGAGGGGTTGCGCATCAATCGTACGTACGGGTATATATCCACCCAATTTTTCACGTTGTTGTTTGAGATATTTAATCTCAGGACTATCGTCTGCTGGTTTGTAAAAAGGAATTTCTGTTATCTCATCATCATTAATTGGGATGCTAAAGCGATCTCTAAATGCCCGTAACTGTTCTATCGTCATCTTCTTTTGTTGATGAGTAATATTCATGCCTTCTCCGGCAGAACCCATGCCATACCCTTTAATGGTTTTTGCAAGAACAATGGTCGGACTTCCTTTATGTGCGACAGCTTCTGCATAGGCAGCATACACTTTTTGAGAATCATGTCCACCACGATTGAGATGCCAAATATCATCATCCGATAAGTGTTCAACCATTTTTTTAAGTTCAGGGTATTGACCAAAAAAATGTTCACGTACATATGCGCCATTATTAGCTTTGTAGGCTTGATAATCTCCATCAACGCATTCTTCCATACGTTTTTGCATCATACCGTCTTTATCTGCAGCAAAAAGTGAATCCCAGCGCGTTCCCCAGATCACTTTAATCACATTCCATCCCGCACCACGAAACACGCCTTCGAGCTCTTGTATAATCTTTCCATTCCCTCGAACAGGGCCATCCAAACGCTGAAGATTACAGTTAACAACAAAAATTAAATTGTCCAATTTCTCACGTGCAGCAATTGAAAGCGCTCCAACCGATTCAGGCTCATCCATCTCTCCATCACCAAGAAACGCCCAAACCTTTCGACCTTCCGCTTTAATTAATCCACGGTTTTCAAGATACTTCATAAAACGAGCTTGATAAATCGCTTGCATAGGACCTAGGCCCATAGAAACCGTTGGGAACTGCCAAAAATCTCCCATCAACCAAGGATGAGGATAAGACGATAATCCATTCACTTCCACTTCTTGTCTAAAATGATTCAGTTGATCTTCTGACAATCGTCCTTCTAAAAATGCTCTTGCATAGATTCCGGGTGAAGAATGGCCTTGAAAATATATTAAATCGCCACCGTGTTCTCCATTGGGTCCTTTAAAAAAATGGTTAAACCCCGTTTCAAGCAAGGTAGCGGACGAAGCATAAGAGGCGATGTGCCCGCCAAGCTCAGGAGCATATTTTCCCCCACGCAACACCATTGCGACAGCATTCCAGCGAATGAGTGCACTAAGCCGCTTTGCAAGGCCTTGATCTGGCGGCATAAGCTTTTCTTCATTGGCTCGGATGGTATTGCGATATGGCGTATGAATACCAGAAGATAATGATATACCTTCTGTAGTTGCCTTATTTAATAAGGATTGAATCAAATATGCTGCTCTTTCATTCCCATCCATAGCAATTACAGCATCAAGTGCGTCCATCCATTCGCGGGTTTCAATTGGATCAATATCTTTAGACATTTAATTTTTCCCGTTTAACAGCAAGGTTCTGGAACTTGCAAACGTTTATGTATTTTACCTGAGCATGCCTCAGCACAGACTCTATAATCAGCTTGGCAGTCACAGGTCACTTTGCGGCATTGTAGTGGATCCCGATAAGATTGCAACTGGCGGGCGACAGCCCTACCTTGAACAAACCTATCATGACGATAACCCATGTAACGATCTTTCATTGATTGATTCGCCAATATTTCACAGTCTTCACAACTTTTATTGCAAGCTTTGACACAGGTGAGAGACCGAATCTCACAATTTTTAATACAAACTCGCTTTTCTTGTTGCACCACAGCATCTTGGTGTGGGTGGCGTGTGCATCCTAAAAATAACAGGGCCATCAAGGCAAATAGGCATAACCTGAGATGATGACCCATACTCAATCTTTCCTCATTTTATCATTCAGCGACATGGGCGTTGGAAATTTAAGCACCACAACGTACGATGAAACAATAAAGGTTAATATGGTTGTAGCTTGTATCAAGTTAGACGCAATATCTGAAATTAAATGGGTACTTAAAGCAATACTCGCAACAAGTAATGAGAATTCGCTGGCCTGCCCCAAGCGGAAACCAACTTCTTTTGCTACAGATTTCTTTTCACCTGACTTATATAACATCAAATGAAATGCCAAGGGTTTAATAATCAGTATTAATGCGCCTAAAATACAAGCAGGAATTACAACTTGAGCTGCATAGGTGAAATTAAATGTCGCGCCAACCGAAAAGAAGAACATCACCAAGAAAAAGTCACGTAAAGGTTTCAGACTTTCAGCAATAAATAGAGAAATTGGGCTCGATGCGAGTGCTACACCAGCAACAAAAGCACCAATGTCTTCTGATAGGCCTAAGCGAATTGCGAGCATTGATAGCCCTAAACACCAGCCTATTGACAATAAAAATACATACTCTTGCGTTCTATCGAATCTGGATAATAGTTTCATCAGTACATAGCGTTCAACTGCAAAAGCAAAAAATATTAATGCCGGTAATTTCACACAGACAGAAACTAGTTCCTGCCAATGCAATCCAGGAGCATCAGGCTGCGCACCGTTGATTAAAATTAAAATAACAATCGCGATAATATCTTGCATTAACAAGACACTAATCATCACCTCACCCGTATGTTGATGATGAAGAATGGTTGTTGGTAAGAGTTTTAAACCGATGATCGTGCTTGAAAACATCATGGCCGCACCTAAAACCCATGATTCTGTAACGGTCAAACCAAACCAACGCCCCACCAAATAAGACATTAACGCAAACAACACAGAGCTTAAAGCAGCAATCCAGGTTACTTTCTTTAACATATGTAATAAATTTTGAGGTTGTAAATGCAAGCCAAGAAGAAATAATAAAAAAACTATTCCAACATCGCCTACTTGTTGAACTGCGGTTAAATCGGATACCAATCCAAGACCCCATGGTCCTATGGCTGCACCTAAAAGGATATACGCGACCAGCAGCGACTGCCTTGTATACAAAGCCAAGGTAGAAAACACTGCTGCGCCGAGAAAAATCAAAAAGACTGTATAAAAAATTGCACCCGATTCCATAAGCTCAACACCTCAAATTTATGTCTTATAAATTGATGACTACCCCCGATGGTAATTAGCCTCTAAGATTTTAGGCTAGACCCAGCTATTTATCCAGGTTTTTTTTAAAAAAATTCGTAACGCCTCACCACGTCATCCCGAGTACAGGGAGGGATCTCAGATTGTGCAAAAGCCAGGAGTTCATTCGCGGTAAAAAAATGTGCTCAGGCCGATGTGTGTTCATTATGCTCAGTGAACGCAATGAACTTATCCACATCCTGGGGTGTCACAATAATTTAAAGGAATAGATCCGGATAATCTGTAAATACACTATCTACACCCCAGTCGAAATACCCTAACGCCTCCGCACGATGATTTACAGTATAGACACACACCTTAAAATTATTTTCTTTAAGCAGCTTAACCCGATCCCTTGTTACAATACGCCGAGACAAATGGACAGAAAAACAACCCAAATCTTGTGCAAATTTTAAATCATTTGGGCCCCAATCTTTAAGCAAAAAAGCCAATTTTAATTCTGGCATCATACTCCGGCACAAGCGCAGTGCTTCTTGATCAAAACTTGAAATCAGGGGTAGCGGTTTACTAGCAGGCCATTCGCGATTAAGATGACTTAAAAATGAAGTCACAGTCGCCTCAATAGAGGTTGGCGTTGGTTTTAATTCAAAACAGGCCTGAGCTTGATTTTTTGAAAACCATGACATGACATCTTTTAGTGTTAGAACTTTTTCAGCTTCAAAATTATGTCCAAACCACTGTCCAGCACTCAACGATTGAATGTATTCCGACGAAACAGACTCAAACATCCCCTTCCCATCGCTTGTTCTTTCAAGTGTAGTATCATGGAAAATGAAAGGACAACCATCAGCACTGAGCATCACATCAAGTTCAATCAATGAAACGCCCATATCTACAGCTTTATTGAAAGCAGCGAAGGTATTTTCGGGAGCATATGCTGACGCACCTCGATGTGCAATTATTCGCTCAAATACAAACATTCTATTTACCTCCGGAAGAAAAAGATTTATAACATGACATATTTTACTATCCTAACGAGTTTTTTTATGAATAACGACTTTTTTTTAAACTATGCGCTACAACACGGCTTTGGTGATATCCATTTTAAAGTGGATGAGTCAATCGGATTTTGTGCCATTATCGCTATTCATAACACTCATCGTGGCCCTGCTCTGGGGGGGTGCCGATTCATAGAATATCCCGACTACTCTACAGCAATCTATGATGCAATGCGTTTGGCGCGCGGCATGAGTTATAAAAACGCTTCTGTAAATCTGCCCCTGGGCGGAGGAAAATCCGTTATTATTAAACCCAAAGGTGCATTTGATCGCGCGCTGTATTTCGCTAAATTTGGCGAGTTTGTTGAAGAACTGGGCGGGCGGTATATCACAGCCCTTGACAGTGGCACCCTATTAAGTGACATGGATATCATTGCTGAAAAAACAAGTTATGTCGCAAGTTTGTCTCAGCATCATGGTGATCCATCCCCTTCTACTGCACAAGGCGTTTTACAAGGCATTAAAGCCGCCGTCGCCTACAAATTAAATAAAAAGTCCCTAGCAGGTTTACATATTGCTATTCAGGGGTTAGGTCATGTGGGATATGATTTGGCTTGTCATTTAAAAGCACTGGGGGCCTCACTCACTGTCGCGGACATCAACCCATTGCAGGTAGAAAAAGCTATACGCGAATTAGGAGCCAAGAGTCTCCCAACGGATATCATTCATACCGTTCCTTGTGATGTTTTTTCTCCTTGCGCGTTGGGCGGCGTGTTAGACGAAAACAACATTAACTCACTTCAAACAACCATTGTCGCAGGTGCAGCAAATAATCAACTGGCACATGCCTATAATGGGCAACAACTCCACAATAAAGGTATTTTGTACGCGCCAGATTACATCATTAACGCAGGAGGTGTTATCTTCGCGGCGAATAAATATTTTAAACACAGTGCTTCAGAACTTGATCACCAAATCAATGCCATTCCTCATTCTCTTACAGAAATTTTCAAAAGATCAGCCTTGGAAAATAAACCAACCAGTGAAATAGCAGACATCATTGCCGAAGAAAAATTAAAATGAAAGCATTAAAGTTTGACCAAGCATTACATGATTACTTGCTTGATATTTCTTTGCGTGAAAATGAGCATCTCAAAGCAATTCGTGATCACACGTCAGAGCTCCCGCTTCACGTGATGCAAATTTCACCTGAACAAGCTCAATTCATGCAAATGCTTCTTCGACTGCTCAAAGCAGAACGTGTCTTAGAGCTAGGAACCTTCACTGGATATAGTGCTCTCGCAATGGCTTTAGCGCTTCCTGAGCATGGACGTGTTATAACGTGTGATATCAGCTCAGAATGGACTGATCGAGCAAAACCCTTCTGGGAGGCATCAGGGCAAGCACATAAAATTGAATTGAAATTAGGACGAGCCCTCAATACACTCGAAAAGCTTGTTGAACAAAATGAAAATCAATCGTTCGATTTTATTTTTATTGATGCTGACAAAACGAATTATGTTCCATACTATGAATATGCACTTCAACTGATTAAGCCTACTGGGCTTATTGCAATTGATAATATCTTTTGGGAAGGTGCTGTCATTGACCCGAATGATCGCGGAGCACAAACGCGAGAAATCCGAAAACTCAATGACCTGATTAAACAGGATCAACGTGTTAATATAAGCCTACTTCCAATTGATGATGGATTGTTTTTAATACAACTTAAACCGTAACTTTCATATTAAACAGGAGTTTCATATGACATCTATTTCAAAAAATAATCCTTGTGGTCTCAATGGATTTGCATTTCTAGAGTTCTCTGGCCCATCAAAAGCAACACTGCATGAACAATTCACACAAATGGGTTTTTACAAACATGCCCAACATCAACATGAAGACATTTCATGGTTTCAACAAAGCGATATTCAATTTATTGTAAATACCTCATCCGAAACGCAAGCGGCACGTCATGCAAAAGCACATGGTCCTGGTGCTTGCGCAATGGGTTTTCGCGTAGAAAATGCCGCGCAAGCGTTCGATTATGCAATTAAAAATGGCGGGGTTCCTTTTCACGAAAAAGGCCTATATCAACATAATCTACCTGCAATTGAAGCCATCGGTGGAAGTGTTATTTATTTTGTAGATGAACAACATACGCCTTTCAAAAATCAATGGCTAATTGATCATAACAACCTCAACCCATCAACAACAGGCCTTATCCAGATTGACCATTTAACCCATAATGTATTTCGTGGTCAAATGGATAACTGGGCTAATTTTTATGAAACAATATTTAATTTTCATGAAATCCGTTTTTTTAATATTGTAGGTCAAATCACTGGACTCACGAGTCGCGCTTTGAGTAGTCCTTGTGGAAAAATTAAAATTCCACTGAATGAATCCAAAGATGACCAATCTCAAATAGAAGAATTCTTACATGCCTATCAGGGTGAAGGCATCCAACATATTGCACTCACAACGGATAACATATACCGCTCAATTACCGAACTTAAAAACAATGGTGTGTCATTTTTAGACGTCCCGAATACGTACTATGACATGATTCATGCGCGCGTTCCTTGGCATAAAGAGCCTCTTCATGAACTGCAAGCACTTAAAATTTTGTTAGATGGCACACCAACATCTGAAGGCGGGCTACTCTTACAAATTTTCACGGAAAATGTATTTGGCCCTGTTTTCTTTGAAATCATTCAACGCAAGGGAAATGACGGATTTGGCGAGGGAAATTTTCAAGCATTATTCGAAGCCATTGAACGCGACCAAATCAAACGAGGAGTGCTTGCATCATGAAATTAGCCTCAATCAAATCAACCACCTCACGTGATGGTATTTTATGTGTTGTTGATAGAACATTATCACGGGCAGTACGGGCTTCTCACATTGCGCCATGTCTTCAAAATGCACTTGAACGTTGGGATGAAGTTGAGCCGGCTTTAAGCCAACTATCCAATGCATTAAATAATGGGCACGCTTTAAATGATTCATTTGAATTTAAGCCTGAAAATGCGTTATCACCTTTGCCTCGTGCTTATCAGTGGGCAGATGGAAGTGCCTACGTGAATCATGTGGAGCTTGTACGTAAAGCACGTAATGCCGTCATGCCAGAGAACTTTTGGACGGATCCCTTAATGTACCAAGGGGGTTCTGATGGCTTTCTTAGCCCGTGCGCTCCAATTCTTGTGACAGATGAATCTTATGGCATTGATTTTGAGGCTGAGGTCGCAATTGTAACCGATGATGTACCCATGGGCGTCAGCGAATCAGATGCTTGCGCTCACATTCGATTAATCATGTTGGTAAATGATGTATCACTGCGCAATCTTATTCCAGAAGAGATCGCCAAAGGGTTTGGATTTTTTCATTCAAAACCAGCCAGCAGTTTTTCGCCTATCGCAATCACGCCAGATGAGTTGGGAGAAGCCTGGGATGGTGAACGGGTGAACCTCCCCTTGTATAGCTACTTAAATAATAATTTATTTGGACAACCCAACGCCGGCATTGACATGACTTTTTCATTTCCAAAACTCATTGCGCATGCAGCAAAAACAAGAACACTTTCTGCCGGCACTATTATTGGCTCTGGTACAGTATCTAACAAAGACAGAAGCAAAGGCTCATCTTGCATTGCTGAAAAACGCACACTTGAAGTACTGGAACAGGGAAAACCAATCACACCCTACATGCACTTTGGCGACAGTATTCGCATTGAAATGCTCAATGCGCAACAGCAAAATATTTTTGGTTCGATCAATCAAATTGTACGTCAAACGGGAGATCACCATGAAGCTTTATGATTATTATCGATCTTCATGCAGCTACCGAGTGAGAATCGCTTTAAATTTAAAAAAAATCAGTTATGAGTGTATTCCTATTCACTTACTCAACCAGGGCGGAGAGCAGCATACACCAAGCTATCGCGCTTTAAACCCTGAAGGCGTTGTTCCAACACTCTCTGAAAATGGTCATGTTCTTACACAATCAATCGCAATTATTGAATACCTAAATGAAATTAATCCCAACCCGCCACTTTTGCCCCAAAATCCATTAGACAGAGCACACGTTAAAAGCTTGGCACTCATGATTGCATGTGATATCCACCCACTCAATAATTTACGTGTATTGAAATATTTACAAAATGAATTTCAAGCCAATGATGATGAAACTCAAAAGTGGTATCATCATTGGTTAAAACTAGGATTTGATGCGTTTGAAACCACCCTAGAAAAATTGCCCCGAACTACAGATGTTTGTTCTGGTCATCACGTTTCGCTCGCCGATATCTGCTTAATACCTCAAGTGTATAATGCAAAACGCTTTAAATTCGATATGGCATCATATCCTCTAATAGAAAAAATAAATGCGCACTGCTTAACATTAGACGCATTCAAGAAAGCGTGTCCTATAGCGGATACATCATGCTGACTATGGTGCCATGAGGGTGACCTAATAGACAGCAATGACGTGATAATGAGTTACACTAATACAACAGTGTTGTATTAGAAAATAAATAGTAGCCTCTCGATAACATAATAACGCCTAAGAGTGCAAACAGCACATTCATCACAAAATAAGCGCGTGTCTTACATATTTTTTTTAAGAACCCAAGCATCTGTTCGGGAATGGCCAACCAAACAATAGCTTTCAAAGCAATAAGCCAAGAAACAACAGTAACCAATATGCGCGGTTCATACGACCACACATTATGCATGACAACTAAAAAGAGAGAGAAAAACAAAGTTACGGAAGCGCCAATGGCTATTACAGGATCACCTGGTTTTAGTTTAGCAATCATTGCACGATAGTGATCTGCACGACTCAACATAATGATAGAGGTGATCATTAAATACAAGCCAATCACTTCAGCAAAAATCAATGTATGTAATATAGTACCACCCATCTTATCCTCCTTGAAAAAATATACTCATCACATGATTATTATTAACCTTAATTTGAATGATTTACAATACTTATTATCGAACAACGACAGACTGTAGACAGGGATAATAACCCGCTAATAAATGGCGCAGGCTAATACTAAACCCTAAATCTCATTTCACCTGAAAGATTTTAGAAAAGCCCAAATAAAGAACAATTCGATAAACTAATCTAAAATTAAGGGACTAATGAAAGCCGTTTG